>CAYUEH010000618.1:0-3512 GCA_964442465.1 uncultured Laspinema sp.
CTACGAACCCGGAAACGACTGAAGTCGTTACTACGAACCCGGAAACGACTGAAGTCGTTACTACGAAACCGGAAACGACTGAAGTCGTTACTACGAACCCGGAAACGACTGAAGTCGTTACTACGAACCCGGAAACGACTGAAGTTGTGGGTTAGTCAACCCAGAATCCTGAATCTAATCTTTTCCCCCTTAACCTTTTATAGCGGTAAACTCGGTGGACCTGGGGGGGAAATTTGACGTTCAATGGACACTTTGTGACTCTCGCGTTGGGTTTGCATTTCCACAGCGATCGCCTCAAATTGTACCTGCAAACTGCCATAAGGCACCATCAATTCCCGAGAGCCTTCCACATCCCCAAATCCCGTCGGCCAAAACTGAGTTAACCAGTGGGGCCCATCCAGAACCGTCCGACTCTGGCGATCGAGTACCCATAATTTTACATAAATCCGAGGTAGCATCTGCGGCAGTTGCACCGTCACCTTGACCGATCGCCCTGCGCTTAATTCTCCCTTGGGTAAACTCAGGCGCGGGTTGGGAACCGGCTGATCTTCCGGTAACAGCAAGAGAGCCGCCCCTTCTTTAGCACTCGCAGCAGCTTCCGCAGCTTCTGCGAGTAACTCATCATCAACCACAATTTCCCGGGCTTCCCAGTCAATTTCCTCCGGTTCTGGAGGCAACTCTCCAGGGACTTCTGGATGATTTTCCTCTCCTGTCTGATATGCGATCGCCTCATCCATCTCAAATGGATTTTGGGTCAATTCCGACTCCTCCGACTCCTGAGAAACCGGAGTAAAACTAATTTTCAGCCAATCAGACAACTCGCGATCGCCCGCCAAGGCATTCAACCGCGAAAAGAACCGATCCTGTAAATGCAAGGATTGAAACGCTTGATCCACCGGAGAAGCGTTTTTAGCACCCAGATCCGGTTCTGATTTCACCTCCGGTCCTGGAGTAGTTGCCTCAGTTTCTGCCGGTGTAGTCGGCAATTCCTGGGGAACTGGCGCACTTGTAGTCGGAGTTTCCGGTTCTGCCGGTGTTGCCGTCTCGGGTTCTGGCGGTTTCACCTCCTCTACTGGCGGTGGCGGTTGAGGACGTTTAAAGGTTGGCAAATCCAAGGGTTTCGGCCCTTGGGGTGCTTTCCCCTGGGGTTTCACAATCTGTGGCGGCAACACCTGATTTCCCGAGGGTTCAAAGGAAATCGGTTGACTCTTCTTAATTGTTTCCAGAATTTCATCAAACGAGGCATCGATTTCTTCAACATTCTGCTGATGAATCGATTCCCGGCTATGCTCTAACAGATTGTCCTCACTCAAGTCTGAGGAAATCGCCCCGAGTAAGTCATCTAAATCCGCCGTAATCGTAAACGATCGCCGTCCTAACTGAGTCCCCCTGCGATCGGACAAACTCACCTCTCCCAACAGCAGATGACTCTGGGTTTGTTCTGGAATCTCCACAGGACAAGAAAAGGGCATCGGTAGGGTTCCCTCAGACAGAGGATGTGCCACCTCCACAATTTTTGCCCCCGTCTGAGGATTTTGCAGCATCACCCGCAATTCTAAACCGGGAAGGCGATCGCCTATCTTGCCATCAACCGCCTCAATGCGTCCCTCTAGGGTTAAAACTTTACCCCATTTCACCATATAGGTTTCGCGCTGCAACACCAGTTGCAACGAGGGCAGTTTTTGAGGCTGTGCCTGGGGTGGCAAGGGGGGGACCGGCGGAGGATTGGTCCTGGACCCTTGCGCCACTGGGGAGATGCGATCGGGAAAAGTGTACAATTTGCCGGGGAGAGAGGGGTCCGCAGTGGGTGTGGTAGTTCTGGGGTTCTGTTCCTGTGCCCCCCCGGCTGCCTCCTCTTCAGCAACCGCTTCAGCGGCAGCTTGGAGGCGATCGGTCCCTTCCTCTTCGGCAAATTCTTCCTCGCGATCGGATTCCGTTCCCTCCTCGATCCCGGAACTCAGACCCCCAGAGAAATCGCTCCCTCCTTCCTCCTCAATGGATAACACCTCAACCCGAATCGAACCTTGAGTCGTTTGGTCCAGCAAACAGGTAAAATCCCAAAATCCCGGTTTCAGGCGAGTAAACGGGATCACCACCATCAAACCCTCTGCATTGGTGCGAGTCCCTCGCTTCTGTATCCGACGCTTCGGTGGAAACTCTTCCGACGACTGATAAATCGCCCGAATCTCCACCGGCACATTATTCCGGCTACACCGCGCCACCATGCGATAGCGCCCTTCCAAAATTTCCACTTCCGGAGATTCTACGGAAAGCCACGAGCGATCGCCTTCTTTCTGGATCAGAAATTCCCAGTCTTCCATCGGTTCCGACACAGATAACCCTTGCCTGAGTTGTTTTTGCCAATTATGTCTGTCAGTTTAACCCACCCAGACCTCATCTGGAATCACCCCACCCCCTTGAGTCATCATCACCCCATTTTTATCAGCAAAGCCCTACACCATCCCCAGTTCGTAGTAACGACTTCAGTCGTTCTCCCTCATGTTCGTAGTAACGACTTCAGTCGTTCTCCCTCTTCGTTCGTAGTAACGACTTCAGTCGTTTCCGGCTCCCCCAACCCAATTAATTTATCATCAAGAAAAAGCACTCCCCTGCCATCATGACCGATCGCCTCCCCCAATCCCCTTCTCTAACCCAATCCCTCCACCAAGTCACCACCGACTTACAATCCATCGATCCAGTCCCGGGACTGCTCAGATTTACCCTCCTCGGATCCCTCAGTCTCAGCCTCCTCCTCATCGCCTGGATCACCTCCCACCCCATCCTCTTCACCACCACCGCCACCCTAGGCGGCTTCCTCTGTGGATTTTGGCTCATTTGCACCCATGATATGACCCATCAAACCCTCACCGGATGGAAAAAGTGCGATCGCCTGCTTCCCTACCTCATCAGTTGGCCCCTATTCTGGCCTTACGGCGTTTATGCCACCCTGCATCCCTGGCATCATGCCTGGAATGGCATCAACTTGCGGGACCCGGAACGAGTGCAATGGACCGAACAAGAGTATCAACAAGCTCATCCCGTGGTGCAATTTTATATTCGCCACCAATGGGCGATCGATATTGCCATCTTTGGCGGCATCGGACTCATCCTCAAAACCCTACTCAAAGGACTCCAATTCCAACAACAAATTCCCCGACTGCGACAACAATTAACCCGGGATATTCTCGGCAGCCTGAGCATTCACAGTTTGTTATTCACCGGCGCTTATCTCCAGGGAAAAGTGCTGCATTATCTGTTGTTGTGGCTGATTTTAGAACGGGCGATCGGACTCGTCATGCAAACCCGAGACCATATAGAACATTATGGCTTGTGGGGAACATCGACTACCCCTCACCTCACTCAACTCTATGCCGGACGAAATATTGCCACCCATCCCCTAATCGGATGGTTAATGGGAGGATTGCCTTATCATGCTATTCATCACGCTTTTCCTGGAATCGCCTTTTACCAGCTTCCTGAAGCCTGCGATCGGATTCAGACCCTTCTAAAAG
>CAYUEH010000619.1:0-1099 GCA_964442465.1 uncultured Laspinema sp.
CATCTCCCCCATCCTCCCCATCTCCCCCATCTCCCCCATCTCCCCCATCTCCCCCTCGCGACTCTTGACAATTTTCAAAAATCCGGTTGGGGATGTTAGATTTGCGAGTAGGAATGGGGAAAGCTGAAACCAGTTGACCCGGACCTTCGGGGTTCAATCAAAATCCGTTAAAATTCTCTAAGCCTTGCACGGTTTGGAGAGGGTCCGCTTCTGAAGGGTTTGAACCGCTCAACGGGATTGCTCCCGGGTGCCATTACCCCAAACTGCCGAAACGCCGTCTTTGCTCTGGTTGCTCTTAAAACACCATGTACCAGGAAATTTTTACCCTGCACGAGTCAAATGAGAAAACAATGCGGAACCGACATTGGGGCGAACAACTCTGGGTCCTCCTGCTTCTGATTGCCGCGATTCTCCTCTATCAGATGGATCTAGGCATTCTCCCGTTACGAGACTGGGATGAAGGGATTGTTGCCGGGGTCGCTCGGGATATTTACCAAGGGTCGTTAGATTGGCTCTATCCGACGAGTGCGGGAGAACCCTATTTTAATAAACCGCCCCTCCTCCATTTGCTGATTGCCTGGGCTTATTTTTTCGGTGGGGTGAATGAATGGACGACGCGGTTACCTGGGGCGATGCTCTCGGCGTTATCGGTGCCGCTTCTATATGGCATTGCGCGGGAAGTATTTCGTCTGCGATCGCCTGCTATTTTCTCGGCTTTAGTTTATCTGACCCTCTTGCCAGTGGTCCGCCACGGACGTTTGGCGATGCTGGATGGGGGGGTGCAATGCTTTTTCTTATTAATGCTCTGGTGTCTGTTGCGATCGCGCCGAAATTTGCGCTGGGGTGTCGGTGTCGGCATCGGGTTGGGTCTGATTTGCATGACTAAAGGCATGATGGGGGTCTTACTCGGCACCATCGCCTTCGCCTTTACTCTCTGGGATACCCCTCGCCTCCTCCGTTCTTGGTATCTGTGGATTGGCATCGCCTTGGGAATGACCCCGGTGACTCTCTGGTATCTGGCGCAATGGCAGCATTATGGGGATGCCTTTCTCTCGGCCCATTTTGGCATCCAGTCTTTACAACGGGTTTGGCAACCTGT
>CAYUEH010000619.1:1199-3506 GCA_964442465.1 uncultured Laspinema sp.
GCTTGGATTGGGATTCTCGGCACGATCGCCCTGGTATTGTGGGGAGGGAGCTTTTATTTCGGCGTCATAGAACCCACCCAGGGGACCTATTTGCCGGTGCTGTTAATTTCTGTGGCGTTAACCCTGAGTCTGGCGGCGTTGCTGATTTATCACCAGGACCGACAATTTATTCTGATTTTGTTCTGGGGAATGTTCGTGTCCCTGTGTTTATTCGTGACTTCTCCCCATTGGATTTGGGAGTTGAATGAACAGTATCCGGTGAAACCTGTGGCGGAGGCGATCGCCCAACAGACTCCCCCGAATCAACGAATTTACACCTCGTTCCCCTATCATCGGCCTTCGTTAAATTTTTATAGCGATCGCCAAGTCATTCCTGCTACTCCTGAGCAACTCCAACAGTATTGGCAGGAACAGGAACAGCCCTATTTCCTGGTGGATCGCTCGACCCTAGAGGCTCTCGACCTCGGTCCGATCCAAATTCAGGATGCCAATGAAGGTTGGCTGTTGGTCACCCGGGAGTCACCCTAAGCCAATCATCAGAAAATAGTCGCCCCAATCTTTGCTAAATTGGGGCGATCGCTGCGGTGGTGAAGCCGGTGATTTGTCCTGGACCCATGCCCAAAACCGGACTCATTCCCCAGACTCGGGCAATGAGTCCCTGACCTCCCCACTTTCTTCCGTCAACTGCCCCGGCAATTGGAGCTCGCCATTCCAATTTTCTACAGTCGCAAAGGTTAAACCCGCCACCACTAGGCCCGCCAACACCGCCCAAAACGACGGGCGCTTTTTAATTCCCACATCCCTGAGAATGCGAGCCACTGGGCTGCTCTGCCGTCGCAACAGCCGCGCCACGGACAATTGTTTAAAGGTGAAGGGGTCTCTAACGTAATGACCGCTCCAACTAATCACTAATCGAGCTTGACAATGCGGGCAGGTATAGAGTCCGCCTAAAATCTCCCCTGGATTTCTCTGTCCAGAGCGATTGCATACGGGGCATAAGACTGAGTGACTCTCGAAGATATGCGCGTTCATTCGACTTTCCCGTTTTCCCAAAACCGTAATGGATCAATTGTGGTCAACACAACACCAGTGGCGTCGCTTTGGTTGTCAAGGCAAGCTCCGGGCTTGCCTTAGTTATCCCGCTCTTTTGCTACTCCCTTCACCGCTTCGGATAGGGTAGAAGAGCAATGGAGTGGGATAGCTTTGGTTCTTTAATTCTTAGTCTACTGTGCTTTTCTTTTCCGCGTAAATCTGCTGTCATATATCTCAATACATCAGCAGGCGATCGCTGCCCTATATTCAGGGAAATTTAGCCTTAACCATCAGGGATCAACCCGATGTCCGTCCAGTGATTACAAAACTTTACAATCAATCCGGTTTTACCTAACTTCATAAAGTTAACGTAGCCTCCATCGGGGTGGCGATCGCCTCTCTAACAGCATTCCCTTATTCGAGAACCGGCTATCACGTCCGGCATTCACCCCCCACAACTCCTGACTCATCCCCGTTATTTCAACGGAAACTCCCATCCCTGCAACAACTCCACCCCTACCGGAGAGGTCAAATTGTAATGGAGGGGCGTCAGGGTAACGTAATTTTTGCGAATTGCGTCCACATCTGTGGGTAACGGCACCCCCAATTTCGGATCCAAAGCCTGTTCCACCTCTTCTAACACTTCCCCTGCCAGCCAATAATAAGTTTTCCCCCGAGGGTCAACTCGCTTTTCAAAAATATCCACATAGCGGCGAATCCCTTGGCGAGTCAGGGCCACCCCTGCAAATTCCTCAGCAGGGACCGCAGGAATATTCACATTCAGCAACATCGACGCCGGTAACGGGTTTTTTTCCAAAAATTTCAGCAAGGAAACCGCAAATTCTGCCCCGGGTTGGAAATCTTGGGACACATAACTTGCCAGACTAAAGGCAATACTGGGAATTCCTTCGATGGTTCCCTCCATTGCCGCAGAGACGGTCCCGGAGTAGAGGATATCCGTCCCCAAATTTTGCCCTCGGTTAATTCCAGAGAGGACAAAATCTGGGGGACTGTCTAATAAAGCCCACAGCGCCAATTTGACGCAATCTGCTGGGGTCCCTGAACAGGCCCAGGCTTTGATTCGGGGGTCAAACACCGATTCCACCACTTCAGCGCGGATGGGATGGTGCATGGTTAATCCATGTCCTGTGGCAGAACGTTCGCGATCGGGACAAACCACCGTCACCTCATGGTTCGCACCCTGAAGGGCCTGGGCCAAGGCATAAACCCCAGGGGCATAAATGCCATCGTCATTACTAATTAAAAGTTTCATTC
>CAYUEH010000620.1:0-3498 GCA_964442465.1 uncultured Laspinema sp.
GATTAGAAACCGGGTTTCTTTACCAAATCTATGGCAAATAGCAGCAACTCATGGTAGAAACCCGGTTTCTGGTCCCCTTAACCTAACCCTTCCGTAGCGTCTCCCCTGCGTTCTTTTGGTGAAAAATGATTACAATGAGTTAGAGTCCTGTAAAATTGCCTCCCGGCATTTAACCCAGAGGACCAACCGAATTGTTTTTTTTAAAAACCAGTTTGAGGGACTATGACCTTAGAACAAGATGCGCTATTAGAGACAGCTTTAGCTTTCACGGTGAAACCCTACGATATTGATATAACCGGGTTTGTCAGCCAAATGATTTTGATGCGATGGATTGAAGATTTACGCTTAGATTTATTTCAACAGTATTTTTCTTTAGAACAGCAATTAGAATTAGGAATATCTCCCCTGATTGGCAAAACTCGTCTGGAATATCATAAACCCATCAAATTGTTTGATTTGATTGAGGGACGAATGTGGTTTAGTGATATGGGGTCGGTTAAATGGATCGTCAAAACTGAGTTAATCGTGGATGATAAAATTGCCGTGACTGCCAAACAGACGGGATGTTTTATCCATGTTTCTAGTCATCGTCTGGTTGCGATTCCAGACAACTTAGTGAAAAAATTTGCCCCCCATTCATCTGGGTGAATCAGTTGAGAGTGAGGTTTGGGGGTGCATCCCCCCAAGGGAGTTTATAGCGAGGCGATCGCTGATTATCCCTGATTTAAAAGTTGTCGAGGGTCAGCTTGGGGAGGACGAATGCGCCGATAGCGGGCGTGTACTCCCATATATAGTCCATAAATCACCAATCCCGCAGCTACGAAACCCAACAGAAACCTCCCATAAGGCTGCCTCAATAAAGACTCTAAAGTGCCGGGAATGGCCTGGGCTTCATTCGCATTGGATTCATAAGCCGCCTGCATCAAAAACCAGCCAATCATGGTAAAAATAATAGCCCTTGCAGATAACCCCACTCGACCTGCTACCATCACCCATTTTTCTTCCTCGGGAGTCATTTCTCTGATTTTTAATTCTTTGCGAAACTTCCCACTAAAGGCTTTATAAAAATAATAAAATCCTAAACCAATCACGACTGCACCAGCCAGTCCCACCAACCATTCTCCAAAAGGTTGTGAGAGAAACCGGGCGGTCCAATGTTGCGCGCTTTGATCGCTTTGTGATCCGCCATTTTCTCCATTACCTGTCAAGAGTTTAATGGCAGTAAAAGCAAACCCAGAATAAATGACTGCACTCATTCCAAATCCGACTCGCTCGATTAACCCTTTGAAATCAGTCCCTTTATTGTCTGTATCCATAAAGGCTTGGAGAAAACGCCACATTGCATAACCAATCAGCCCAAGGGTTACAAAAGACAGTAATCCTTGACCAAAAGGTTGCCCCACTATTTCGTAAAGCACCCCCTTTTGGTCTGTGGTTTGTCCTCCTTCGTTTAAGGCAACTTGCAAGGCTAGAATACCCACTAAGCCATAAACAAATCCTTTGGCAACGTATCCAAAGCGAGCAAAACGCTCGATCCATTCTGATTGTTTAGATTGAGTCATGATCTATCTCAGTTTTAAGCGATTATTTTAAAGAGTCAATTCCTGAATGAAGCAACTGAAACAGTTCCCTTAAGGAAAGGTTTCAGTGGCTAAATTTCAAGTTGATTATCCCTAGGATACAGAAATAGATTCAATCCCACCTCTATCAAAAGGCTCAAATTTGGGGCTGTCGTCCCTGGGATACCAGACCCCCACCCCTTGGCGATCGCAGAGTCCTACCTCGGGAAAAATCAAGTTTTCATGATAAACAGGACTGCAAATCGTGGTACAGTACAAGGTGAAGCAATCAGAGGGTTCAACTCTGATAAAACCAACTCTATAGAAATGAGCTAAACCATAAGAATCAGCAAAGAACCGATAGAAATCCACTAGAATTATCTCTAAAAGGGAGTTAGCAGTGATGAATATCACTCACGATCGCTCAAAATTAACCCTATTTGGACTGCCTGCACAACAGGGCAGATGGTTAATGATTCCATTCGGAATGAGCGTTTTACTGTGTCTGGGGAGTGTTTACTCTTGGAGTGTGTTTAGAAAACCCTTAGAAGGGGAACTGAACATTGGCGCAACGGAAAGTTTGTTACCCTATACTGTGGCATTGGTTTTTTATGCCGTCATGATGCCTATTGCCGGGTTTTATGTGACCCGAATTGGCTCAAGAATTGTTACGGCAATCGGGGGAATCATTGTCGGACTCGGTTACATTCTTTCTAGTTTTGCAAACAATATTATCGCCATGACCCTCACCTACGGACTAATTGCCGGGACTGGGGTGGGAATTGCCTATGGCGTACCCATGGCAGTAGTGGCGCGATGGTTTCCCGATAAAAAAGGATTAGCAGTGGGGTTAACAATTATTGGATTTGGACTCTCTCCTTTAATCACTGCACCCCTGGCGAAAGGGTTAATTGATGCCTATAGTGTGCGAGAAACCTTGCGAATTTTAGGGATTGCCTTTACCTTAATTATTCTGGCGATCGCCACAACTCTAAAAATGCCACCGAAAGACTGGCAACCGGCACAACCACTTACGGCAGCCTCCTGTGCCGTCCCCAGCGCCTATCCCGGGAATTTGCTGAAAAGTCGGTCCTTTTATGGACTGTGGATTTGCTACAGCATCGGCACCTTTGTCGGATTGAGTGCGATCGGTATTTCCAGTCCGGTTGGGGAAGAAATGATTAACATTGATCCGGCATTAGCTGCCAGTAGTGTCTCATTATTTGCCCTATTTAATGGCATCAGTCGCCCCCTATTTGGCTGGTTAACCGATCGCTTTAAACCCCGTTATGTGGCGATGATTTCTTATACCCTCGTGTTGATTGCCTGCCTGTTGATGCTGAGTGCCAAAGAGGGACAAGTTGCCACCTATTTGATTGCCTTTTGTCTATTCTGGGCATCTCTAGGGGGATGGCTGGCGATCGCACCCACGACAACTCTGCGCCTATTTAATCCGGATAATTATGCTCAAAATTACGGGATTGTCTTTACGGCTTATGGCGTCGGTGCATTGTTAGGAACCCTAATTGCTGGACAAATTCGCGATTTGTTTGGCAGCTATACTTATGCCTTTTATCCCATGATATTCTTGGCAATTGTGGGAATGGTTGTTGCCAGTTTGCTGTTGAAGCGAGATAAGGTAATTGAGGTTTGAAGCGACAACCGGCAAGGTTTTCAACCCTGTAGGGGCGATTCGAGAATCGCCTGTACAGGGTTGAAACCGACTGATGATTAGGGTTGGAAAAACAGGGTTGTTAGAAACACCGAAACCTAAATGTAGAGGCGATTCGCGAATCGCCTCTACATTTAGGGGTAAAGCGTAAGTTCTATTATCCTTCAGGATGGCGATTCCTTCGGAAGGCTTCGCCATCGCCCTCTAATTCCCGTAAACGAGCCTCCAATTCCCGCAGACGTGCTTCTGCGGACTCCGCTCGTTGAC
>CAYUEH010000621.1:0-3496 GCA_964442465.1 uncultured Laspinema sp.
ACCAATGAGGACGAATTTCTGCAAGACGCGACCGGGAACCGCCGCTTTTGGGTCATCCCAGTTGGCCAACAAATCAACCTCAAGAAACTGAAACAGAATCGCGATGCGATTTGGGCTGCTGCGATCGCCGCCTACGAAGCGGGTGAAGACTGCGACCTAACTCCGGGAGAACAAGAACTCCAGAATGAGGCCAATAAGGAGTACGAAATCAGCGACCCCTGGGATGCTCGGGTAGAGGAATACGCTCAACACCGCGAGGAGGTCTCAAACGCTGAAATCCTTACTAACTGCCTGAAACTCGATACCATCCAGCAGACCAGGCGAGAACAGATGCGTGTCTCCCGCATATTCCAACGGTTGGGATGGGAGTCAGTTCGGGCTTATTTCAACGGGATACGACAGCGATGTTATCGACCGCCTACTCCCTGGACTCCTGAACCGGCAACATAGCCATTCCTCGCCAGCTACATCCTTGAATTGAATACGCTCCTCTTATCCAGGTTTGACCCTGGACCGGAGCCGTTCGCCTGAAATCGTGTCACCTGGTGGCGATCGCCTAATTTCTCCCCAACTTTTGGACAGTTGGGTGATTTTTGCTGTCCGATTGCCTCAATTTGCCGCCGGCGATCGCATCAGAACGAAAATCTACCCAACATTTGCAGCAGTCAAAGCCAGATTGGCCGGTCTGTTGAGCTGGCCGTGAGGGCATCAACAATAACAACCCCCCTGACATCAACGAAATCAAGGGGGTTTCAGCGATTTGGGACAACCGGGACAACCTAAATCAAAACTTTTCAAAAAAAAAACAAAGGCAATTAACTTCTTGAAAAGTCTTCAAAATGGATGTCCCGTTGTCCCCTGAATAATCCGTTGCACAAGCTGAAAGTGTTGCTGTGTGGTCGTTCGCCAATCATGACGGCTAATTTGGTCGAGGCGATCGCACAGGTCGCGCTTGAAACGCCAGTCGTGGTTCAGGTCACGAACCGGGTTACCCCGGTGATACGCTCCACATCGCTGGCAAACCACGGGCTTATCCTCGAAGGCGTTGTAGTTGGGGATGACGCGCTTGACCAGATAATCCTGAACCAAGCCTGTATCCCGACAGCAGTAGCAGTGCCAGGATGGCCGCCAGATTTCAGAGTCCTGAGAGACTACTGGATTTCGGTTAAAGTGAGGAATTTCGTCGTTCATACCATTCATAGAATTCAATTAACTCGGAATATTCGGGTTGCCCGAATTGCTGAACAACCCAGCCGTAACCGTCGCGCTCGATGGCGGTGGCCCATTCTTGGTAATGGGGATGCGATCGCCAGTCACGATTAGCCGATTGATATTTCTGCCACAGCGGCCAATATCGGGGCCGGCCGCTGGCATCTCGGGAGGCAAGATAATCGTCCAGACTTCTCAGAGGTGGGTCGAAGTGGGCCGTCTCTCGCTGGCAAAATTCCCTAAAACTCTCCCCCTCTCCCTCTGAGAGATCTAAGAGATCTATAAGATCTATTAGATCTGTAAAATCGCCATTTCGCTGAATCCCTTTCTCAGTAAGGATTTTAGCGATTTCGGGGTGGATCATTTGATCCGCAAGGTGGATCAAATGATCCGCAGGGTGGATCAAATGATCCACCCCCTGGATCGTTTGATCCACCCCCTGGATCGTTTGATCCACTTCCGGGTTGGGGCGATTGTGGGAACCGCAGGCTGCGCCATCGCCCGACCAGAGGCCGCCACCACGGAGCCTGACCTGGGCCGCCACAATCTCCAGGTCAAGGAAGCCAAGTTGGTCAAGTCGCTTGAGCGCACGGCTCACCGTTCGCCGGTGAACCTTACGCTTCGGCGTTGACAACGCGCGGGCAATTTTGGCTGTTGATATCAAAACCCCGTTGTTCCTGGGATCTAACGTGCGGATGAAATACAAAACATCCCGCTCTGATGGCTTCAGCTTCCTGCAAGCCTCTAACCATTCTTCATGTTTCAAAGGATAAAACTTTCCCTTGATTTTATTGATTCTTTGCTTCATCTTTATTTTTCTATTGAATTTTGAGGCTATCTTCATTCGGGGCTGAGAAATTCTTTAGCCTCGAAAGATACGAAACTATTGCGTGTTGTGAGCAAAACTGAGAATTATTCTCAAGTTCTTCTTCAAAACAAGCGTACACCAGTTCCCGATTTCGTTCAATTTACAACTAGAAAACAATGAATGCACATCCGACAATCCAAGAATTGTATTCCGGTGCTGGCTTCAACCAGAAGGAATTTTGCGAAGCCCTGAACCGCCGATTTTCTGAAATCGGTAGTTCTCGAAAGGTAAACACCAAAAGCATTCGAGAATGGAATGCCCTTCGCTATCCTCCCCGGCTCACCCCCGAGGAAACACTGGAGCTTTGCCAGTTACTCCGTTGTAATCTCTACGATCTGGTCATGGCTACCCGTCCAAATGTCAGAGAATCATGATAAAAATATCGGCAATTGGTTTCCGGTCTTCGCTACCCTGAGAAAAACTCAAGAGTGGTGTGTCATGACCTACGAAATCCGTGCTATTTCGGGCGAACGAAAACTATCCAGACGCAAAACTCAGGTTCACGGCTGGATAGAATGTCAGGAAAAGGTCAAAGTTCTAAGCTCGGGCCAAAGGCGCACATACCGTTACTGGTACTACCGTTGGGAGTCGTGGAAAGACGGGCGATTGATGAAAACTCACAGTTACCGATTAACCCGTTCCCAAGCCGCCCAAGTTCAAGGCTGGATTAAGCACGAGAAATTGTCTGTGGATAAAATCTTGGGGAGGTTGAAAATATCCACAGACTAAATTGACTTAGCTTTTTTGCAAGAATTAGCTGGAATATCCACAGACTTTTATCAGGCCCCACTCTTGGGCAAAAAGTCTGTGGATATTTTTTTATAATGCCGACAGTTCAGGGACAGACTCTTTCAGTTCCCAGCCCTTACGTCCTTTAGCCCAAACCGGGATATGTCCGTCAAGTTGTGCCGCTTCTTGATGGGGGACTGACACAACCTGGCCATCAACAATCGCACTCCAGATTTTTTCCTCAACAACTGGAGAAAGGAACTGTTTGGGAATCGGAGGCGGGGCTAGTTCAGAGTTAGTAACTTGTGGACCTTCAGGTTTGTCAGCTTTGGCTTTAGACTGCTTCGGTTGAACCTTCGGGTCTGGTTGGACTCCTTCAATAAACTTCTTGCTGAACTTGAAGCGAGGGCGGCGAGATGCAGGCAGGGTAATACTTTCACCCGTTCGGGGATTACGCCCTGGACGTTTTTGTAAATCAGTGTGGTGGAACGTTCCAAAACCAGTAATCTGCACATCCTCTCCATGCTGAATGGAGGTTTTGACATACTGAGTAAAGGCATTCAATACCGTTTCTACTGACTGTTCAGAGTAGCCGGTCATGTCTGCAATATGGTCGAGCATAGTTTCTAACAAACGTGTATCTTTAGTCATCATACGTTAAAGATACAGCATATAGTCATCTTCAAGAGA
>CAYUEH010000622.1:0-3495 GCA_964442465.1 uncultured Laspinema sp.
CCATCCTCCCCATCTCCCCCATCTCCCCCATCCTCCCCATCCTCCCCATCTCCCCTATCCCCCATCAAACTACACCCTAGATCCGCTCATGTCTTTTCATATCTCCACTTGGTCTATCAAAAGCCCCGTTCCCACCTTAGTCATGTTTCTCATTTTGACCGTGGTGGGTTGGATGAGCTTTGGTCAGTTGGGTATTGATGAAAATCCCAACATTGATATTCCCATCGTGAGTATTACCGTCACCCAAACTGGGGCCGGACCGACAGAACTCGAAACCCAGGTGACCCGAAAAGTTGAAGATGCCGTTGCCGGGTTAGGGAATATTGACGAACTCAACTCCACCGTCACCGATGGGATATCCACCACTACCATTAGCTTCATCTTGGGAACCGATAGCGATCGCGCCACCAACGATGTTAGAAATGCGGTTTCCCAAATTCGCCAAGACTTACCCGCAGATATTAACGACCCCATCGTGAGCCGCCTCGACTTTGCCGGGGGGCCCATTCTCACCTACGCACTCCGGTCCGATCGCCGCAGTGTCGAAGAATTAAGCGATTTAGTCGATCGCCCCATTGCGCGCGCTATCCTCGCGGTTCCTGGCGTGGCTCAAATCAATCGAATTGGGGGCGTGGACCGCGAAATCCTCATCGAACTCGACCCCGTTCGCATCAAAGCCCTCGGGATTACCGCCACCCAAATCAATGACCAAATTCGCAGTTTAAATATTAACCTCCCCGGGGGTCGTTCCCAAGTTGGCGGCAGTGAAAACACCATTCGCACCCTCGGTTCAGCTCAAACCGTCGCCGCTTTACGACAAAACCGGATTGTCCTCCCTTCCGGGGAAGCCGTTCCCCTAGAAAGTGTCGCTAATGTCATTGATGGATTCGCCGAACCCCAACAAAGCGCCCGATTTTGGTCCATCGAAGGCAGTGCCAGTTCCCCACCCCAAGCCACCAACCCAGGGGAAATTGCCACCCCCGTGGTGGCCTTTTCCGTGTTGCGGAGTACCGGCAGTACCCTGGTTACCGTCGAGGAAGGGGTCCGCGAAAGCATCCAGGAACTGCAACAAACCCTCCCGGATGATCTGGAGTTTGAACTCATCTTTACCCGTGCTGATGAGATTCGGGACTCCTATCAAGCCTCAATTGATGCCTTGGTGATGGGTTGTTTACTAACCGTCTGTGTGGTGGGAATTTTCCTGCGAGATTGGCGGGCGACGTTGATTACCGGGGTGGCGTTACCCCTATCCATTATTCCCACCTTTATGGTGATGGAACTGCTGGATTATACCCTGAATGGGATGACGTTGCTGGCTCTATCTTTGGCCGTGGGAAATTTAGTCGATGATGCAATCTGTATGATTGAAAATATCGACCAACATTTAAAAATGGGGAAAAGACCCTATCAAGCTGCAATGGATGCGGCTCAGGAAATTGGGTTGGCGGTGTTAGCAACCACTGCAACCATTGTGGCGGTGTTTTTGCCTGTGGCATTTATGGGGGGAATTCCCGGTCAGTTTTTCCAACCCTTTGGGGTGACGGTTTCGGTTTCCACTTTGTTTTCCACCTTGGTGGCAACCACGATGACCCCGATGTTAAGTGCCTATTTGCTCAAAGACAAGCACTCTTCGGGGCAAAAACGCAGAAGTAAGAAAAACCAGATGGGAACGGCATCGGAGGAAATGTCCGATTCACCCCGGCGAAAAATTACGCCCTATCGCACGGCTCTCACTTGGGCGCTGAAACATCGGTTGATTACGTTGCTCATTGCGTTTGCTTTCTTTATTGGCAGTTTGCAGTTAGTGCCGTATATTCCTACGGGTTTGTTTAATAGTGGGGATACGGGGTTGAGTACGGTAAATGTAGAACTGCCTCCGGGTTCTACTCTGCGGGAGACCGATCGCACCGCCCAACGCACAATCGCCCTGTTACAACAACATCCGGCGGTGGAAAGTGTGTTGGCAACCGTGGGTAGTGGTGGTGCATCCCGAGATTTGAATAATGCCACATTATATATAAATTTGTTGCCCAAGGATGAACGTGAGATTTCTCAACAAATGTTTGAGAAACAAATGCGAGAAGAGTTTACTAAAATTCCCGGTGCCCGGATTAGTTTCCAGTCGGCTGGGGCGGGGGGAAGTAGCAAAGATTTATCAATCGTGCTAAAAAGTGAGAATCCAGCGGCTTTGCAAGAGGCAGCGGATACTTTAGAACGCCAGATGCGCGAACTGCCAGGATTGGTAGAGGTGTCCTCCAGTGCATCGGTGGTGAAACCGGAGATTTTGATTATACCCGACGCCAAACGGGCAGCGGATTTGGGGGTATCGGTTCAGGCGATCGCCCGGACGGCATCTCTGGCAACTCTCGGGGATAATGAGGCAAATTTGGCGAAATTTGACCTCAGCGATCGCCAAATTCCCATCCGAGTCTGGTTATCAGAAAGCTATCGCAATGATCTCAAGGCGATCGGTAATCTGGAAATTCCCAGTCAATCCGGACGCTTAGTCCCCTTATCTGCGGTTGCCGACATCGTACTCGGCAGTGGTCCCGCCCAAATCGATCGCTTCGATCGCGCCCGTCAAGTCTCCATTGAAGCTAATTTACAAGGAATTTCCCTCGGCGATGCTCTCGCACAAGTGGAAGCGCTACCCGGGATGACACTCCCTCCCGGCGTTGAACAACAATCCTCGGGAGATGCCAAAATTATGCAAGAAATTTTCGGACGCTTCCTGGGCGCATTAGGATTAGCTGTCCTAGCAATTTTTGCCATCTTAGTCCTGTTGTATAACAACTTCTTACATCCCGTTACCATTATGGCGGCCCTCCCTCTCTCGATTGGCGGCGCACTTCTCGGACTGATGGTCACCCAAAAAGAATTAGGACTCTTTGCCCTAATTGGGATTGTCATGCTGATGGGATTAGTTACTAAAAACGCCATCCTCTTAGTCGATTGCACCCTCGCCAATCAACAAAATGGAATGCGACAAGTTCCAGCCATTATCGAAGCGGGTGTGTCTCGATTACGACCAATTTTCATGACTGCCCTTTCCACCATCGCTGGCATGATGCCGATCGCCCTGGAAATTGGCGCAGGAGGAGAAGTCCGTTCTCCAATGGCGATCGCAGTCATTGGCGGATTTTCCACCTCTACCCTCTTAACCTTAATCGTCGTCCCCGTCTTATTTACCTACGTTGATGGATTCCAAAGTTTCCTGAAAAACCTCATAAACGGCAAATCTCGTCACCGTCGCAAGTTAAAAGCCCTCCAAAGCAAAAAGGAGAAAATCAAGGTTCTGGGCTTAAAATAATGGCCCATTCAGGGACAGAATGAAAGCTAAAAACTTCCCAAGGAACATCCCAAGTTCGTAGTAACGACTTCAGTCGTTCTCTTCATGTTCGTAGCAACGACTTCAGTCGTTCTCTTTCTTAGTTCGTAGTAACGACTTCAGTCGTTCTCTTTCTTAGTGGCAACACCCGACGGGGGTTCAAACCC
>CAYUEH010000623.1:0-3491 GCA_964442465.1 uncultured Laspinema sp.
AATTCTGGTTTGTCCCCAAGAACCAAGTTCAAGAATTAGTCCGGCAATATCCAGAAATCACCCAAACCCTGACCCGCCAACTCGCCGAAGAACTGGCCGAGGTGTCGAATGCGTTAACTTATGAACAAGAACGACAAGATGATTTACGCCCCTATTTAGTCACCAAAGCAAAACGGGGAATTGTCGGCAGAAGTCGCTATGCCAAACGTCTGAGACAGCAGATTAGAGAGGCGGGTTCTGACAGGCGATCGGTCTATATTTTCGGAGAACCGGGATTAGAAAAAGATAATATTGCCGCCCTGATTCACTACGGTTCCCCTCACCGTCGGGAATCCATTGTCAAAATCGACTGTGGGATTCTCCAAAAAGGGGGGGCAGAACTGTTTGGACGGGCGGGAGGGAAACCGGGACTGATCGAATGGTTGGGAGAAGGAACCCTGGTTTTAAACAACATTGACGAACTGCCGGAGGAACTGGTGGAGGCGATCGCCACCCTGTTAAAAACCTCAACTTACACCCCCGTCACCCGAGAAGGAGAAACTCCCGCCCCCCCTAAAACCACCTCTGCCAAAATTCTAGCTATCTCAGAGAAACATCTTCCGGCGATCGCCCCACATCTGGACCAAACCCTCAAAGTGCCTCCCCTGCGCGTCCGAAAAGCCGACATTGGCGCTCAAGTTGATTATTATATTAGCTTGTACTGTCGCGCCAGAGGTCTGAGCAAACCGCAACTCACCCCGGAAGCTCTCCGTCGCCTGCAATCTTATGATTTCCCCGGCAATATTCGGGAACTGCAAAACTTAGTAGAACGGGCGATCGTCCAGTCAAATTGCGCCAGAGAATTAACGGAAGAAATTTTCTGGCCCGCCCAAGGAAAGAAAAAGCGATTTCGCTTCAATCTACTGAATGCCTATCCTAAATTGCGCCATTTTCTGCGCAGTCCTTGGTGGCCCGATCGCATTAATTATGGCTTTACCGTCGTTGCCTTTGCCCTAGTCGTTGCCATCTTATTTCTCGGTCCCCAAACCCGCGATCAAAACTTTGCCCTCAACTTCTTTTGGGCCTGGTGGTGGCCGTTAGTCCTATTCGCCTTTCCCTTTGTCGGTCGCTTGTGGTGTGCGGTTTGTCCCTTCATGATTTATGGAGAAATTACCCAAAAAATCTCCGAAAACTTATTAAAACACAACCTCAAACCCTGGCCCCGACAGCAAGCAGAAAAATGGGGCGGCTGGTTTCTGTTTGGCTTATTTGCCTTAATTTTCCTCTGGGAAGAACTCTGGGAATTACAGAATACCGCCTATCTCTCCGCCTGGTTACTCTTATTAATCACCGCCGGTGCAATGATTTGTTCCGCCATCTTTGAACGGCGATTTTGGTGTCGATACCTTTGTCCCATTGGCGGCATGAATGGACTGTTTGCCAAACTCTCCATGACCGAATTAAGAGCCCAACAGGGAACCTGTTCCGCAGAATGTACCACCTATCAATGTTATAAAGGCGGTCCGCAAAAAGGAGAAGGACTGGAAACCAATGGCTGTCCTCTCTATTCTCATCCCGCCCAATTAGAAGATAACCGGGATTGTGTCTTATGCATGACCTGTTTAAAAGCCTGTCCCCATCGGTCCGTAGAATTCAACTTACGACCTCCGGGAATTGAATTATGGACGACTCATCAACCCCGTAGCTATGAAGTCGCCTTGTTGCTGTTACTTTTAGGGGGAATATTTCTGCATCGATTGCCCGAAATTAATGCAGTCTTAGGATTAGGCATTGATTTAAGCCAATTTTGGCCCCATTTGGGATTGTCTCTGGCTGCATTAGGGGTTCCTGCGGCAGTTGTGTTAATCGCGGGGGCAGTCATTGCCCAACTGAACCGCACCTTCAAATCCAAACCCTTTGTCCAATTAGCCTATGGATATTTGCCCTTAGTTTTAGGGGGAAGTTTAGCCCATTATTTGCGCTTGGGATTAGGAGAAGCGGGACGGATTTTACCTGTTACCTTTGCCACATTTGGGTTGAGTGGGGAAGGGTTGCCCGTGTGGATTGCCCATCCTGCGGTGATTGCCTTTTTGCAGGGAACCACCCTGATTGCTGGGGTCGGGTTGAGTATTCTGTTAACCCAAAAAATTGCTAGAGAGTCCCTGCGATCGCTGCTTCCCCAACATTTAGCCATCCTCGGATTAGCTTTGGGGATGTGGGTTATTATCGTTGGGTAAAAAAGATGGAGATGCGTTCGCACCCCCCTCTGGAATCAGAATTAAATCAGGAGTAACGAGATCGTGCTCGATAGTCTCATTAAAATTACCGTAATCGGCGTCGGGGGTGGCGGGTGTAATGCCATCAACCGGATGATTGACAGCGATTTGTCTGGGGTAGAATTTGTCGGGATCAACACCGATGCTAGAGCTTTAGCCCAATGCCGTGCCGATCGCCGCATTCAAATCGGGCAGAAACTCACCCAAGGGTTAGGAACTGGGGGAAATCCCATCATCGGACAAAAAGCGGCAGAAGATGCTAGAAGTCAAATTGCCGCAGCGATGGAAGGGAGTGATTTAGTCTTTATTACCGCAGGCATGGGCGGGGGGACCGGCACTGGGGCCACTCCGATTGTTGCGGAAATTGCCAAACAACAAGGGGCACTCACCATTGGGGTGTTGACTCGTCCCTTTGCTTTCGAGGGGAAACGCAGAAGTCATCTTGCCGAGGAAGCGATTACGGCATTACAGAGTCGCTTGGATACAGCGATCGCCGTTCCCAATGAGAAATTATTGTCCGTGATTTCTGACAATATGCCGGTTCAGGATGCCTTTAGCGTGGCAGATGATATTTTGCGCCAGGGGGTACAGGGGATTTCCGATTTAATTGTGATTCCCGGGGTGGTGAATGTGGATTTTGCCGACGTGCGATCGGTGATGAGTCGCGCCGGAACTGCTTTACTCGGCATCGGAATTGGGGAAGGACAATCGCGCGCTAGACAAGCGGCACTTTCAGCGATGTCTTCTCCCTTTTTAGATTCTTCCATTAACGGGGCCAAAGGGGTGGTATTTAACATTACCTGCGGCATGGACCTCACCTTACATGAAGTCAATGTGGCAGCGGAAGAAGTCTACAACGTGGTGGATCCGGATGCGAATATTATTTTTGGGGCCGTGATTGACGATCGCCTGCATGGAGAGATGAGAATGACCTTAATCGCCACCGGATTTTCCAATGAACCCCAGGTTTCTCTCCCTCAAACTCGGGTAATCCCCACGCCTCCCCCTCAATCGCGGGTTGCCAAACCGCCGAGTCCCCCCCCTCAACCAGAAATACCGCCTCCCAGTTGGCCCGGATTGGACCTTCCTGACTTTTTCCCCCCTCGGCGATCTAGGTAGTTTGGGATGGGATGGGGAGGATGGGGAGGATGAGGGAGATGGGGAGGATGGGGGAGATGGGGAGGATGGGGGAGATGTTCGTAGTAACGACTTCAGTCGTTGCTCTCGTGTTATGGC
>CAYUEH010000624.1:0-3482 GCA_964442465.1 uncultured Laspinema sp.
TGCTATAGATCTTTCATTCCCTCTTTTTGCTCCGGCTTGGTGTCGTTCAAATTGGCAATTTGGGGAGAAGAGGGAGAGGCTTGAACCGGGGAGGAGAGTTGTTGCCAGCGCAATACATAGATGGGAACATTAAACCACAAATTGTCCGGTTCGGGAACGGTGACTTGAATCACTTTGAGATAGCCCGGATCGGCTTCAATCCAGATGGAATTTCCCAGATAAGCTAAGATATGTTCCCCATCTACGGTGACCGCTAGATCGCCGGGTTGGATGGTATGATGGTTTAAGTCGTTAATGCTGGTGGCTTGTTGTCTTCGTTTGGTAAAATTGCGATATTCATCCCGTAAGGCATCGGCACCCGCATCATACCACCACAGTTCTATTCCCTTTCTCACCAGTGCAGGATTGAGGGTTTTTAGGCCGAGTTTCCAGTTAGCTTGAATTAAGCCTTGTCGGACTAATCCGGAACAGTCAATCCCTAGGTGGTTTTCGCCGCCCCAAACATAGGAGGTGCCGTCATAGCTTTGGAGTTCCCGGATATAAGCGTTTTGTAATCGTTTTTTATCCCCCGGATGTCCGGGTAAGATGAGGAAAAGACTCAAGGCGATCGCCAGGGATAAGCTGAGGTAGCGAATGGGTTTTTTATGCCAATATAAAAACAAGACCCCGCCCCAGAGTAATAGCCCCAAGAGCAGGGTGGTTAATCGCATGATGCCGTAACTAATCGGCTGAACTAGCAGGACAATGAATAAGGAAAGTACAACATACCAGAGGGTAAATAGCTGGCGTCTGCTAATCGATTTTAAAACCATCGGTTTGAGTTTTAAGGGAGGAAAGGGGACCTCATGCCCTGAAAAATTGGCTTTTTAAGTTTTCGAGGAGACTGGGGGGAGTTTTAACCGGGTTGACTCCTCAAAATTATAGAAAATCCAAATATAGCGGTTCCCACAGTTATCAGGTACATTTTGGGGAATGCGCACAAGCCTACGGCATAGGTCCGCTGTGCGGCGGAGCCTGTGCGTGGTGTCCAAACATCTTACTCGTTCCACAGACAAGGGAGCAAGATGCTTGCACTCCTCTCAATCTCTGTACGTGATGAGTCCAGGAAGCGCTATAGATGGATTCAGGTTAAAGGACAACCCGGTTAGGATGGTATTAGCGGACTAAAGTTACCTCTTTTTCTTCCGCAACGGTTTCTTGGGGTTCAGCAACTTCCGTGGGGAAAACCTCTGAGGCGGGAATCAACTCATCCGTTGAGGAAAATTCTGGATGTTCCGGACTGCGATCGCCTGCCAGACGACGGATTGCCAAAATACTAGCACCGGCTGCCAATACTGCCCCGCCTAGAAAGGTGGCTTTTGTCGTTCCTGTAGGATTGGAGAGGTTTTGAGTCGATTGACCCGATCCTTTAGCGAAGGGGCAGCCCAATGCCTGTGCCTCGGAGGTGATTAAGATGCCAGTGGCAACAGCTGCAGTAGAAAGAATTCCGGCTAAAACGTGCTTGGGTTTCATCGGCAATTTTTTGAAAGAAAGGACAACGCTTTTCCCTATTATGTACAAAATTTTTAAAATGGCAAGGTCTGTCAGGGAACCTCCTCTTGTTGAAGGTTACACAGCGGACTCACTCCGGTTTTGGGCGGCAGGGGTGACCCCCACTTGAGCGATCGAGGGCAACGGTAACGGGATTTAACGCCTTGACGTCTTGATTGGCATCTGTCTCTCGGTTGATTTTAGGACAAGTTTCCCCGATTGCTAGTTGGGGACATTCTCTAACGTAAAATTAAAATGAAGGGAGAAAACCGGCTCATGTTCGATGCCCGTTGCGATGCCACCCTTGATAATTTTTGTCGGTGGGGGTGGTGAATGTTTCGGAATGGGATAGACAGGGGTTGAATCTTTCCAGTTGGAGTCGGGGCGACTTAAGAGATGAACAAGTCAAGATTCAGAATTGTTGATGTGTTAAGTCGCCCCCTCTGACAGCCCGATGGGAGAGTCTTTCTGGGTCAATTTTGGGATGTAAATTGTATCAAGATGATAGAGGAGATCGATGACGGTTAGAATAATTTTGTTTGATTTTGATGGAACGATTGCGGACACCCTAGATTCTATTGTGAAAATCACCAATCGATTGGCTGGAGAGTTTGGATATAAAAAAACCACATTAGAAGATGTCGAGCATATGAGAAATATGAACTCTATGCAAATCATTAAAACTTCGGGAATTCCTATTTTTAAGGTTCCTTTTTTATTGCAAATGGTCAAGTTAGAGTTGAATCACGAAATTCAAAATTTAAAGCCTATTTCTGGGATTGTAGAAGCCTTGGAAGTTTTAAACTGCAAAGACTATCAACTGGGAATTGTAACTTCTAACTCCCTAGAAAATGTCAAGGGGTTTTTGGAGAGAAATGATATGACTAAACTTTTCAGTTTTATTCATGCAGGATCCACATTATTTGGAAAAAATAAAGCCATTAAAAGTTTTTTAAAAAAAGAAGGAATTTCGTCAGAACAAGTAATTTATGTGGGAGATGAAACCCGAGATATAGAAGCGGCAAAAAAAGTTAAAATTAAAGTAATTGCCGTAAGCTGGGGATTTAATTCTAAAGCAGTTTTAGCTAAACAGAACCCAGATTTAGCAATTGATAAACCCCAGGATTTGATGGCGGCGATCGCCCGCTTACAGGAACCGAGCAAACCTTGATGATTCAAAGCATTCTAGGTCGATTATTTTGACCTAAAATTTGGATCAATTTTTGACTCAAACTGACCTCAATAATGTAAAATAAAAATCAAGGTGTTGCCTAGGTCTGAACCCCACCCAAAGCTGCCAATACAGGATTAATTGAATCAAGGAGAGGGTTACCGGCTTGATGAGCCATAATTGTTGTTGAATCAAGATTTTCTGAAGAACCCCGGTAACCTTTTCTGGGACATCATGCTGTACCGAGGTTTTCGGTAAATGGAGTCAAAATAGGTGATTGTAGCTTGAATATCCTATAATTTGCCAATGACCAGTTATTCAAGTTGATTCAATCAAAAGTTATAGAGTTCAACAAAATATAAAAACGCCACAAATTACCGAGATATAAGATCCAAAAATTAGGGACAAAACCCGGAGAAATTATGACCCCAATTAATCGCGTAACTTGGCTGCAAGAACGAACGGCATTGAGTCGGTTATCGGAACCCGTATTAACAGCGATCGCCGAGGTCATCCAAGAAAAAATCTTACCAGCAAACCAGGCGATCGCCCAAGGGGGTTTTCCCCCCACCGGATTTTACATCCTCCGGGAAGGACAGTTACAAACTTCCCAGAAAAATCCCCCCCCGTCCCGATCTGAATTGAGTCCCGGTTGCACCATTAACCTCCGAGAATTACTCTTAGACCAACCGCCAGAACAGACCATTTCTACCGTCACCGAATCTCAATTCTGGTTTGTCCCCAAGAACCAAGTTCAAGAATTAGTCCGGCAATATCCAGA
>CAYUEH010000625.1:0-3478 GCA_964442465.1 uncultured Laspinema sp.
TGCTCTTGCCGATGGACTGGTCGGACTGGCGACAATCGCAACCTTGGCGGCGATCGTCTTCAATATCTCCCCATCCACCAAACCAACCTCAACTGAGCCTGATCTAGACTGGAATCGCGGGCTAAAGCGAGGGGACCCAGTGGCCGGGTACATAGTCGGCTCGGATGTCGGTTACCGCATCCACCCCATCAGTGGCGAAAGGGCTTTTCATGCTGGCGTTGATATCGCGGCCCCGACGGGCACACCTGTGTTTGCTGTTGGGTTGCCTGGGGTGGAGAGGGTCCGGGTTGACTGTGGGAATGAGCCTGGAAGGGCTGGAATTTTTGCCACCATCTCTAGCGCCAATCCGTCGAATCCCTCCCAAACTTTTCTCGCCATGCACCTATCCGTTTGCAACCCAGGCAAGTACCAGCCAGGGGAATCGTTCGGGAAGGTTGGCAGTACCGGAGGGTCAACGGGTCCTCACCTCCACTGGGAGTCTCGCCCCGATGGGACCAAAGAGAGCGTGATTCCTCCCGAATATTGGTCCCTCTATCAAACCCTCACCGGGAAACTCCCCCCACGTTCAGCCTCCAACTTGTCAACAGGTTTCGATTCAGCCTACGAGTGGACCCTAGCAAAGGAGGGCGGATGTTCGGACCATCCAGCTGACCGGGGAGGGCGCACCTACAAGGGCATCATCCGCTCGGTGGCTCAACGGCACGGCTACTCCGACCCCTGCACGATGCCTGAATCGACTGTCCGTAAAATTTATGAGGCGGAATACTGGAATCCCGCGAGGTGTGGCGAGTGGCAAACGGCTCAAATGCAGCTAGTCTGCTTTGACACTGCTGTTAATTTTGGGGTTGGGGGCTGGCAGATGTTTTCATCCCAAGGGCGACGGCGCGACGGTCATCGGTATCCGGCACTCCCCAGGGATGAGAGGGCAGCAGCGGGGGCGATCGCTCAGTGGCGACTCGAATTTCGGGATTTTCGGGTAAGGGAAGCGCCGGACCAAAGGGTGTTTTTGAGGGGATGGCGAAACCGGGACCGGGCATTGATGGAGAAAATCAAATGAAATCAACCCCTCCCAGTGAGGGGTTTTTTTATGGCAATTGCAACCCCGACCCTCACCAAGAGGGAATGGGCTTAGTCAGAGTGCATCCTAAATTGCCCCGTTTTTTGCCAGCAGCGCACTAGGAATAGGATTGCGCCCCATCCTAATTTCTGCCTAAATTGGGTCGGGGTCGGAAATAAAAAAGACTCCTCCCCATAGAGGGCTTCTGTCGGTAGCAGCAGTTAGGGTGCATCATTTCTGAGGAATCAACCTCGTCCGATTCATCCAGAGGACAAACTGGTCCCGGTTCATCCCTCGTTTTTGCTGCTTTTGGGTGGGTTCCTCGGGGATAGCAGTTTCTGAGCGAGTCCCACCAATCGGGTCAGCAGCACAGCATACCGGGCGACCCCCCAACGCAACAATCCCGCGCCTAGCGAGTAAGTGCGGGATTGTCTGTTATAGGAATTTACTAAAAAGACCTATTAGGTCTGTGTTAACGGGCTTTTGTTTTTCTTATGTTCCCAATCTACCCGAGTCCTTGGGTCTGCGAATCCACCTCGGGAGGTAACGAAAGTCGGATAGTCTCTACTCCCAACGGATTGGCGGCGCTTGTTGTTGGCCGGAATCTTGCCCGTGGGAAACGAGGTTGTCCTGGGGCTGTTTGGGAGCTGATCGCCTCCGGCATAGCTCCACTCACCATGCTGCGGTCTGAGAATGGAGCCTTCAGATAAAATAGGTAAAACCGTGTGGCTTCCCCACCATCGAAGATGTCACGATACTCCAAAGATTGGCAGCAAATCGCTCTAACCATCAAAGAAGAAGCCGGATGGCGTTGTACCAAATGTAGCCGCCAGTGCCTCCGCCCCGGGGACCCCACCAAACACCTCACCAAATCGGAACGGACCAAAATTACCCTGACCGTGCATCACCATAACCGGATGCCCGAGGACAACCGCCCCGAGAATCTGATTGCACTCTGCACAACCTGCCACTTGTCCTACCACAACCGCCAACAGTCGAACATCCCGCCCGGTCAGCTATCCTTCGATTTTTAGTGGCACTGGAATTTGTTGGGCCGATCGCCTGGTTAATCCCCGCCACCCCTACCCCTTATCCCACCAAACCAAATGACAAGCTGCCCATTCAAAAGCGGCTTAGACAATTGATGCCTTATCGCCGCCGCCAATCCCAGGGTGCGGTTTAGGCAATTATTCCACCGACTCCCCAGACAACAAAGTGTTTTCTGGACCCTCGCGCCTTTACTTTCTTGATTAAAGAATCTATAATCTACATTAAAGAATCAAGAATCAAGAATCAAGAATCTATATCCCTATTCCCACCCTGAATCCCTTACCACCACCGTGACCCAAAAACTCGCCGTATTCAACATGAAAGGGGGGGTCGGCAAATCCACCACCGCCTACAACCTAGCTGCCGGACTCGTCCAGTTCCGCGATCGCAAAGTGCTGCTCGTAGACATCGACCCCCAAGGCAACTCAGGAGCCGCCCTGGGTATCCCGATATGGCAGCTTGACAAACAGTTGAAAGATGCCCTCCAACATAAAGTCCCCCTATCCCAAATCATCATCCCCACCTCAGAAGGCGTGGACGTAGTGCCATCCAACATCCTGCTGGCCGAAGAAGAAATCCCCATATCAGGCCGCCCCGGTCGAGAACTGCTCCTGCGGAAAGTGTTAGCTTCCGTCCAGGACCAGTATGATTGGGTGCTCATCGACTGCCCCCCCAATATTGGCGTCTTCTCCATCAATGCACTCATGGCGGCCTCGGGCGCACTCATCCCAGTCGATATGAGCTATCTGGGGTTGCTGGGCATCCAGGGAATTGAGCGGGCCTTAACCTTGGTCAGAGAACACCTGGATCACCCGATTCGGATTGCAGGCGTCTTAGCCACCCGGTTTGATGGACGCAACAACCTCAGCAAAGAGGTATTTCAATGCTTAGGGGACCACTTTGGTGAGCAGATGTTTAAGACCGTCATCCCTGAAACCGTCAAGCTGCGGGAGGCTCCTTCTCATGGGCAGTCGATTTTTGAGTATGACCCCCAAGGAGCAGGAGCCAAAGCATATCGAGCATTAATAGAAGAGGTTTGCCAATGGCAGTAAGTAAGAAAAAGCAACGAGCCGTTTTGGGCGGCAACCCCCTCAATCAAGGCATTTTCAGCAAAACAACCTCCGACAGGGCAGAGGAGAGTGAAGAAATCAAGAATCAAGATTCAATAATCAAGAATAAAGAATCAAGATTCTTGAAAAAAGCCGAGAGGGAAGCCGTGAACCTGCGGCTACCTATTGAGATTAACGACTGGCTCAACGACTTGCTCAAGCAGGGGAAACGCAAGCATGGGCAGAAGATTCCCAAGGAAGTCTGGGTACAGGCAGCACTGGAACTGTTTAAAGCAATGCCAGTTGACTGGGCAGAAATTGA
>CAYUEH010000626.1:0-1316 GCA_964442465.1 uncultured Laspinema sp.
TCAGAAATCGCCCATGAACCGATAAATAATAATGTAGAGGCGATTCGAGAATCGCCAGTCATTGACACCGAACCGGATGTTTTAGGCATCGATGTTCCAGATGCCGTAACTCCTGAGACAGAAGAACCAACGGAACTGCCGGTAATATCTCCAACTCTGGAAGAACCGGAAACAGAATCTGTCCCTGCCGCGAAATCCTTCCAGTCTGCTTTAATGTTCAATGGAATTAATAGCAGTGTAAAAATTAAAACGCCCTTTAAAAATAACCGAACCTTTACCCTGTCCCTGTGGGTTAAACCGGCATTATTGAATCAGGGTTGGTGTGGGGTGTTCAGCAATGATTCCGGAGAACATTTACCTCCCCTGCAACTAGGAATTGCCCCAAACGGAGGATTGTATTACGATTCCTTTGATGCGGAGGGAACTTGTCGATATCATCATACCCTCGATGGATTCTTTGAAACAACCGATCGCTGGGTACAGATTGCCTGGGTGAAAGTGGGAACAGAATATCGGTTTTATCGCAACGGTGAATTATATGCCATCCAACCCGCACCCGATCGCTTCTATTTGCATCAATCCCAAGCGCTGATTGGGATGGGAGAACATGGGTTTGCAGGGGCAATTCGGGATGTGAGAGTCTGGAAAGTCGCCCGAACTGCTACAGAAATTCGCCATGATTTGCACCGTCCCTTAACCGGAGAGGAACCGGGATTATCCCATTACTGGCGTTTCGATGACGGCAATGGGGCGATCGCCTCCGATGGGGCAAAAAGCGCTAACTGGGGGAACATCATCGGGGCCACCTGGGGACAAGGCAACCCCCCTGGAAATCGTGAGATGTCCCCAGACGGGGGATTTCGGTCCGTGTTATGCTTTGCCGGAGGAACAAACTATATCGAAGTCGAAGACCCTTTCGAGAATGATACCACCTTTACCATTTCCCTGTGGTTGCAACCGGACACTGCAAGTCCAACCCCCTATGGCATCATGGGAAAACGCTGGTGGCCCTCCGCCTTTAAACCGGAGTTGTGGGGGGTTGACTATCAACAAACTTTATACTATCATACCTCGGATTCCTCTTCCCCCAACCGGCGTCATGCAGCACCGTTGCTGAACTTTTTTGCCGGTTATGAAGGGGATTGGGTGCATCTCACTTGGGTGAAAGCGGGAACCCAGTATCGGTTTTATCGCAATGGAACGTTATTTGCCACCCAATCTGCACCGGAACGGTTTTATACGGATAATACAACTTATTGGTTTGGTAAGTTGGGAACCGGGAATTCCGTGGCGCACTTTCGGGGGCAAATGGCGGA
>CAYUEH010000626.1:1416-3463 GCA_964442465.1 uncultured Laspinema sp.
CTGACGTTTGATGGAGAGGATGATACCGTTATCCTTCCCGAACTTGGAGAAATAGAGCGCACCTTTACCCTGTCCCTATGGGTGAAACCGGCAACCTTGGACGATGAACGGTGGCATGGTATTCTCAGTAAGCGGGGAAAATCTGAGGATCAACTGGGACTCTCATTGTGTCCTGGCGATCGCGCCTTGCAGTATCACTCCGTCGGGGTAGGGGAGAAAATGCCTAATACCAATGTTTTACTCAACTTCTTTGCAAGCAAAGAGCAGTGGGTTCATATCACTTGGGTGAAAGCGGGAACTCTCTATCACTTTTACCGCAACGGCGAATGGTTTGCCACCCAACCGGCACCGGAACGATTAGAACAGACTCCGGGAGAGTATTACTTAGGTAAATCCCAGGTTTTTGGAAACCGGGATAGCTTTTTTGCCGGTCAAATTGCCGAAGTGAGACTGTGGCGGGTGGCGCGAACTGAGGCGGAAATTCAGAACGATTTTACCCAGCGCTTGCAAGGAGATGAACCGGGGTTAATCGCCTATTATCCCTTGACTGAAGGGGAAGGGGACTGGGTAGGCGATCGCGGACGGATTCTGGGGGCGACATGGGAACTGATGGAGATACCGATTGCTTAAATTGGGCGATCGCTGATGCTGGAACAATGGGATAATCATAAGCAGATTAAGAAACCGGAATGGGAGCAATCTCTATGAATATAACCGATCAAAAACTCACTTCGATTACCCAGTACAACACCCTTCACCTTGCGCTATTCAGTGGCAAAGGGGGAGTGGGAAAAACCACCCTTGCTTGTGCTTTTGCCCGAAATTGGGCTAAACTTTTTCCCCAAGAATCTATCTTATTAATCTCCACCGATCCTGCTCATTCTTTAGGGGATGTGTTGCAACTTCCCGTAACCACTGCCGCTACAGGGTTACCGGACTTGCCGAATTTAAGCGTGCGATCGCTTGATGCCAAAGAACTCTTGGGGGACTTTAAAGCCAAATATGGCAAATTCTTAGAATTATTAGTAGAACGGGGCAGTTTTGTAGAAGGAGAAGATTTAACCCCTGTGTGGGATTTAGACTGGCCCGGATTAGATGAAATCATGGGATTGCTGGAAATTCAACGATTGCTCACGGAGAAAGTCGTAGACCGAATTGTGGTGGATATGGCTCCTTCCGGTCATACCTTAAATTTATTAGGCATCAAAGATTTCTTAGATGTGGTGTTAAATTCCTTGGAACTCTTCCAAGAAAAACATCGTGCCATGTCTCAAACCTTTAGAGGAACCTATACCCCCGATGAAGTCGATGAGTTTTTGGTTGACTTGAAATCTGATTTAAACGAAGGGAGAGCGTTGCTGCAAGATGATAGCTTTACCGCTTGCTTAGTCGTGGCGATCGCCGAACCGATGAGTTTATTGGAAACTGGGCGATTTCTCACCAGTTTGGAGGAATTATTGATTCCTTGTCAGGGTTTATTCATTAACCAAATTGCCCTCAATCCCGAACCGGATTTAGACCGCTATAGTGAACAACAACAATTACTCCAAAAATTCCTCCAACTCCCCGGGAATCACCCGGTTTTCATCCTCCCGCAACAAGCTACAGAACCCCTGGGTGCAGAGGCCCTGGATGCGTTGATTCCCCAACTGCAAGCCCTGGAAGAGGTGGAATTGGGTCCCGAGGCGATCGTGCAATGGCCGGAAAAAGTCCCCCCTAGCTTCCCGGATTTTATCGCCGAAGGTCGCCAATTAATTTTAATTGGGGGGAAAGGAGGAGTGGGAAAAACCACCGTTGCCGCTGCATTAGGATGGGGATTAGCGCAGCGCTATCCGGAGAAAAAAATTCGAGTGATTTCCATTGATCCAGCCCATTCTTTAGGAGATGCTTTCGGCCAAGACTTGGGACATACCCCGATGCAAATCACGGAGAATTTAAGCGGACAAGAAATTGATGCTGAGGTGATTTTAGAACAATTTCGCGAGAACTATCTCTGGGAATTAGCGGAAATGATGAGTGGAGAAGGGCCGAACCCGGGAAACATCAA
>CAYUEH010000627.1:0-3457 GCA_964442465.1 uncultured Laspinema sp.
CCTTCAGAACGAGCAACGGGTGCAGTGAATAAGCTCAAGATGACGGGCAAAATCAACAGGAGTCCTTGAGGCCATTTCCCGGCTAATTTTAAGGGTTTCATTCTGCACCTCCGGTTTCCTGAATGGGGGTTTCTACTTCTGATGCGGCGGGGGGAATTACCTGTCCGAATCCGGGCCAGAGTTCGTTTAATTTGACGGTTAAGCCTAGGTAAGGACCGGAGGCGGACCGATCGCCATTAAAGTCGCGATCGCTGACTTTGCCGAAGACGTATCCTAACCCGATTCTCAAATCCGGAGTCAAATAATATCCCACCTCTGCTACTACTCCCCATTCATCATAATTCGCATTCGTTTGCCGGATCCATCGCCCTTCGCCCATCACATCCCAGCGGTATCCAAATCGATAGGTTGCCCTTAACTGATTTAAAGACACTAAACTGGTCCCGACTAAATCATCGGCGAGGTAGGATGTACTCTGTCTTAAGGCCGTTTTGCCATAAAATTCCCATCGCCAATTCGGGGCATAAATGGTTTCTAAGGCAAAGGTATGGTCTCGCGATCGCGTCCCGGACTCAAATAATATCGAATCTGGTATCAACGCTGGATTCTGGCGATAATCATACCGCAACAACGCATTAAATTTATCACTGTTTGGATTCCGATAGGCTAACCCCATTCGCAAATTAACCGTATCCCCCATTTCATCAAACAATTGATTCGATGACGATGCCTGTTGATAGCGGGTGAGGACGGATAGGGAATCCGTGAGTCTTCCCGATGCTGCTGCGGAAATCACTGTATTGTTGCCACTACTGGAAAACCGATGTTCATATCGGGCACTGGCAGCAAAGTCGGGATTTCCGGTATAGTCAAATCCCACACTGTAACTGTCTCCGCTTCTGATTCCTAATGCCGCAGCACTCTGTCCCGGTGCAGAGGGTTGAGCAAATTGACTGCCAGAACCTGTGCGACTAAATAGGGAACCAAAGACGTGCTCATAGGCCAAATTTACTCGAAATCCCGGGAAGACTGTCCACCCATGTTGTAATCCTAATGCGGCCCCCATTGTCTGTCCATTAATAAAGGAATAGCGTCCGGTGACGATGGTATCTTCCGTGACGTTATAATCCCCGTTGAGGTTGACGCTGGTAATGGAATTATCGTCAAATTGTCCCCCGGTAAACCAGACTTGATTCAGTTCTAGGGTGACTCCGGGAACTAAGCGCCAATCTAATCCTAAGATGGTGCGATCGGGATAGACGACATCCTCTTCTTTTAAAAGGTTAAATTCATTTTGCGCCCGCACTGTAATCGTATCCGTCAGGGGCATAGAAAAGCGCGATCGCAACTGAGAAGAGGTCGCATCTAAAGGACTCGTTGCCGCCTCATCTTTGCGGTTTCTCCACACCCAATCTAATCCCAAATTGGCCCGTCCAATGGTCTGCTGCAATCCAGCAGAAATGGTGGTTAACGAGTTATTGAGTCCCCTGCCTGGAATCGGTTCTCGTCTTGGGGTTAAAAAGTCTTCTATCACACTAATCGGACGGGGAGAAGTGCCAAAATTTTTCTCATGGTCATAGGCAAACTGTAACAGGGTCGTATTCGTTAACCGACTGTTTAATAACGCCCCATACCGCGTTTGTCCTGGCACAAAACTCACCGTGGCATCGTTGGCAAATCCTTCATCGGTCGTCCGATAATATAAGCGACTGGAAAAAGGTCCGCCAATGGCATTTAATTCAAATCGGTACGCCTCTCCTGTGACGAGTCCTAAAAGCTCAGAATTGTTGGTGGAATGGGCGTATTCGGCAATAAATTGGCCGCTGACGGGGGTTCTGAAATTCGGCACTTCCCCTTCTCGATAGTCATTGACTTCTTGGGGGGCTTTTTGACCAAAGGTCAGCATGAAATCGGCACCATAGAGTTCAAAATCTCGGATGCCTTGATTTTGGCGCAAGTAGGTAGCACCCAACCATCCGGGGGTATTGAAATCTCGGGAAAAGTTATAGCGAACTCGTCCCCCCCAGAGGTTAGTATCGCCATCTAAGTCTTCATGTTGATAGGTGGCAACAACCCGTCTGGCAACAACAGTTTCTACCCCATTAACGGTGACTACATCAGTCCGCAGGAGGGGACGACGGAATAACAGGGAACCGCGATCATAGTCGATTTCATAATCAGACCCTCGGTTGAGTTGTTGTCGGCGGACAATATTTCCTGGACGTCCCAATTCTTCTAGTTCTAAAAAGATATTTTCACTGCCAGGGATGACTAATCGCTGGGAAAGGAAGTAGAATCCACTGGTGCCATCGGGGGCGATCGCATCCCGTTGAAATCCTTGAACATCGTTGGCAAATAAGGCGCTGACTTGCCATTGTCCCCAGTTATAATTGCCTTTAAATCCCTGTAATGCCCGGGTTAATGCGGTGAACTGTTGGGACTCGGTGGCAAATTCTTGAGTCCCATAATTTCCCCACATAAAATAGTCGAGTCCAGCATTGTCTTCCGCTGAGGACCGTTCAAATCTTAGGAACACACTATCACTAGAAGGTGCAGTTGCCTGAACCGTTGAGGAATCTCCATACAGGGGATAATTTTGCTCACTAAATTGCGTATCTGAAAATAACCGGCGTCGGTTGCCGCTACAATCACAATTGAGGGAGCGATCGCTATTATAAGCTCCCGTAAATAACCATCCCCCTAACTCCCCAGTCGCAAACGCCGCACCTGTGACATCTAATTTAAACTCATTATTTTCATCCGGGGGTAAAAAGTCGCGCAACCGTCCCCAATAGTCCAATCCTCGCCGTCCAAATCGCAGGTTAATTCCCCCAGTGACTAAACTTGGACGGAGGTAAGTATCAAACTGCATCTGAGTAAATGCTTCTAGGGGTCGCCCTGCCATTGTCTCTGTATCTGTGGAGGCACGAATTCTCACGGTCTGAGCATCTAAAGGCGACTGCAACTGTGCAGTAAATTCCCCAGCAATCACGGGCACTTGAAATCCAGCACGCTCAGGATTTAGGTCTTCGCCAATAAATTCTCCTGCACTGGCACTGAGGGTAATCTCGGTATCCCGTTCGACTAATTTCCCATTTTCATCCAGTAACCGTCCCTGAATATTAACAATGGACCGGCCATCGGCAGGCACTCTTTTCTCAACGGTTTCTACGGCTATTTGTGCTGCTCCTCCTGGGACAACTACGGTGACCAATGCTTCGTTAACGGTTGCTCCCACTACGCGAATGGCGATCGCATTTTCCCCGGCTTGTAAGGGAATCCCAACCCAGGTTTGCGTCACCATCCCGGTATTACTATCCAGTTCCGTTTGTCCGACTGCTTCTGAAGATACCGGATTCCCGTTTACCAGGAGTTCGATTTCCGTCCCTTCCGGAAACTGCACCACCACCGGGGTTGCTGGAACCCGCAAGACTTCCCCAGGGGTGGGGGATAAAAT
>CAYUEH010000628.1:0-3457 GCA_964442465.1 uncultured Laspinema sp.
TTTCTCGCCAAGGAGATCCCATCCATCACCAACAGGCGATCGCGGCCCTAACTGCCTTGGCGAGTGCAGAGTAATCCCTCGGATATCCCCTGAATCTCAGGGGACCCGAAACCGGGGTTCTAATCTAGATCGAGGGTGAATGGACCTATGGGTTGGAGGACCAACCCTAAATCATCATGTAGAGGCGATTCGCTTGCTCGCCTCTACATTTATTAAGGAGCAAAGGGGGCTTTTTTCCACCCTCAAATTACTGTATTAGCCCGCGCAGGCGGGCTTCGTCCGCAAACGCCCCACCGTTGACGGGTGCCGGGTACTAGCCCGAATAAAAAATTCCCCCTTTGTTGTGGAAGTGACTATAATTGGTGCAAAACCGGGCATCCTACCACCAATCATGCAAACGATCAAACCTTCCCGTCAAAGTTTTAGGGGCAATCTCAACTCCTATCCCTGGCAAACCCTAGTTGAAGGCACTTGTGTAGCCGGATCCGCCGTGGGAACCGTCGTGGCAGCCATTTCAGGACAAGTCGTCTATGCGGCGGTGCCTCTCACCTTGGCGTTAAGTCTAAATTTGTCCAATCGAATGCGATCGCAACAGGAAACCGCACAACAAACCACCTCGGCGATCGCCGAGGTCCGTCAGATGGTAGACTCTCTCCATACCACGATCCGCCAACAACCCCCCGTAGAAAAAGTCAATCTGCATCCCTTGCATGAGGCGATTTCGCAATTGCAAACCCTCACCCAACGCCTCCAAAAAACCGCCGTCCGAGAAGATGACTGGGAAACAGTAAACGTTCGCCTCTTATTAATGCAGGAACAGTTAGACCAACTCGCCACTCCACCCCGGGCAGAATCAGAATATGCCCACTTTCCTGGGACCGAGGAAACCCTCCCGCCATCTCTGAATTTAGCTGAATTCCAATGCCAAATCCAGACCGAAATGGAACCTTTAGCCCGTCGGGTCAAAACATTAGAACAACAAAACAAACAAATTGTCAAGCCCTATTTGCAACGTCTCACCCAAGCCGTTAAGAAGTTGGAACAAACCAGTTCTCTGACTGCGTTAAAACGTAACTTAGACCGATTACGGGCTGAATTTCAACAGCATACTCCTGAAGCCGAGGAAATTAGCGCCCTCCAACAGGAAATGACCCGAATCAGCGAGGGATTGGCCCAGCTACAACAGCGGTTTGAGGCACTGCCTCCCTTGAGCAACCTTGAACAACTCGGAACCATTGAAGCGGCGATTACAGAGTTATTTGAGAAAGTCTCAACCCTCAATACACAGATGCAAAGACGGCTGAATTCTTTAGAAAAACAAGAAGTGGAACGCCTCCATCAAGAGATTGATTTTCAGGCAACCACGATCGCCTCCTTACAAGATGGATACGATCGCCTTTATCATTCTGTCACCGATTTGAGCAGCCGCCTAGAAACCTTGCCCCACAGTGAGCATCGAGAATACGAACATTTTTAGTCAGATGGGGTGGGTATTTCCCACCCCATCTCATTTAGCTGTCAACAATTTGGGACAGGATGTAGAAAAACCCGGTTTGTACGCTTTTCCCTATACCCAAGGGAAGCGAACCCGTCCATTGGCATCAAAAATATTAATTTTAAACCCGGTTTTATGGACCCTTTGCTATTATAAACTTCCGGGAGTTTCCGGTGCAATATCAATCCCTCGTCCTTGTTTCATTTCATGCTGAGGGGTAATCAAATCGCTCAGTTCACTAATGTCAATCCCAATCTCCTGGCAAGCTGCTTTGAGTTCTTGGGAAAATAGGCGAGTATTCTGCCCATAACCACTCTGTTCCGCCGCTGTTGCTAAACCCTGTTCAGCATTCGCTTTGGCACAGTCAATCAGTTCTAGTCCTTGGAGTTGTTTACTTGCTGCCATACGTTTAGCCCTATTTCACTCATTGTAGATTATTCAATTACCCTAACAAGAACCGGGTCTCAATGCATCCTCCGGAAGGATGAAGAAGATAACGACTGAAGTCGTTACTACAAACAATCTTTCATCTCTCCCATCAATCCAGGACAGATGACCCAGGACCCATCCTCGTGAGGTGGCTTAAGCCACCTCATGAGGATAACGACTGAAGTCGTTACTACAAACAGTCTCCCCATGACAAATGACAAATGACAAATGACAAATGACAAATGACCATTATTGCCAATACTTGTACGCAGCATAAGCTAAAGTGACAATGCCGGTAACGATCGCCGATTCATCGACCTCGAATTGAGGATGATGGAGGGGATAATTGGGTTTGTCTGGATGTCCCACGCCGAGACGAAACATCATTCCTGGTGCATGTTCGAGATAGAGGGAAAAATCTTCGGCACCGAGGGAGGGTTCGGGAATATAGAGGACGCGATCGCTTCCCCAAGATTCTAATGCGGCTGATTCGACTAACTGGGTCATCCCGGGGTCATTTTGCACCGAAGGAACTCCGCGTCGGTAGTTCATTTCATAGGTGCCGCCATGCATCTGACAGACATTCGCTACAATGTTCTCAATCCAAGCAGGTAAGTCGGCATGGGTTTCCGGATGCAGCGATCGCACGGTTCCCCGCATCTGAACCGAGTCGGCAATCACATTCGGTGCCCGTCCTCCATTCAGTTGACCAATGGTCAAAACCACGGGACGTAAAGGGTTTTGAGTCCGAGAAATGGCCTGCTGGAGGGTGGTAATCACCTGAGAGGCAATCCAAATCGCATCCACGGCCTCATGGGGACGCGCACCATGTCCGGATTCCCCCATAATTGTGATTTCTAGGTCATCGGCGGCGGCGGTTAATGCTCCCCGTCGAATCCCGATCGCCCCCGCCGGAATCGAGGGAAAAACGTGCAATCCTAAAATATTGGTGACCTGTTTCATGGCACCATCGGCAATCATCCAACCGGCACCTTGAGCAATTTCCTCTGCCGGTTGGAATAAAAAACGCACGGTCCCGGGTAAATGATCCACCAGTTCCGAGAGGATCATTGCGGTCCCTAATCCCACGGTGGTATGGACATCATGGCCACAAGCGTGCATCACTCCGGCTTGCTGGGAAGCATAGTCTAACCCCGTTCGTTCGGCGATCGGCAGCGCATCCATATCGGTGCGAAGGGCCAACATTCTCTCATCGGTGACTTGACCGGAAAGTTCTCCCATGACCCCGGTTTTACCCACCCCCTCTCGCACATGGACTCCACAGGAAGAGAGTACCCCCGCCACATAAGCAGCGGTTTGATACTCTTGACCACTGAGTTCGGGATGACTGTGAATATGTCGCCGAATCTCGATCAGGCGGGGTGCGAGTTTAGCAGCAATGTTTTTAATGTCAGTGAGCATGGGAGTCCGAGGGTGAGCGTACAGTTTTTATTATAGAGTTGGTTGCTGTGGGAACTCGGTGCGGCCAGATTGATACTAAATCCGGTTGAGCAAAGCATTAAAAATTGTAGG
>CAYUEH010000629.1:0-3453 GCA_964442465.1 uncultured Laspinema sp.
CCGTCAGTTAAAGACTGGGGAACGGCAAACGGTGAAATATCAGGATAATGCCACGATTAATCCCGAGGATTTGTTTATTCTGGATGGACAAAAGGTGTTAGTGGCTGAGATGGGAGAGATGTTTGTCAGTGACTATGGGCTGAAAAATTGCCGGATGCGGGTGATTTATGATAATGGCACTGAGAGTAATCCCCTGTTTCGGTCATTCCAGCGCGCTTTAAATAAAGATAAAACGAGTCGTCGCATCACTAAGCTGGATTTAGGTCCGTTATTTTCTGGTCAGGCTGAACTCGAATTTGAAGCAGAAGAGGACTTACCTACGGGTTATATTTATGTGTTGCGAAGCGATTCGGAGCATCCTTTTATTGCTCAGAATCGGGCGATTGTTCATAAAATTGGGGTGACGGGTGGGGATGTCAAAAAGCGGATTGCTAATGCCAAGCAGGACCCGACCTATTTGTTAGCGGATGTGGAAATTGTGGCGACTTTTAAATTGGCTAATATTAATCGGAAGAAACTGGAGGGAATTTTGCAGAAGTTTTTCGCCAGTGCGCGATTAGAGTTGGAATTGCGCGTTAGCGAAGCTATCGCGTCAGCGAATCGCTTTGATATGCCGGTTAAGCCGAGGGAGTGGTTTTTGGTGCCGTTGCCCGCTATTGAGGAGGCGATCGCAAAAATCCAGGACGGCACCATTGAGCAATTCCAATATGAGCCAGAAACAGCCAGTCTGATTAGAGTATCATAACACATTGGAGCAATCAAGAGCCATTGCGTTTTCACACCGGATATTTCCCAATGGGTTTTGTGAATCGGCCAAGTTTAATATTTTAACTCACCAACGGAGTGAACTACGATGATTACAGAAATAGAGTTAAAAGATTTCAAAAGTTATAAATCTGCGACCTTGTACTTAGGGCGACTCACCGTATTAATTGGAGCCAATGCATCCGGTAAAAGTAATGTCATTGAAGCCTTACGGCTTTTATCTCGACTCGCCACTGGAGAACGACTGGGGTTGCTCAGAAATCCTCAAAAAAAAGGAGAGACTTTCTTTCGCGGGAATGTCGAACATTTGGGATATCGAGGGAAGCAGACATTTCAACTGGCTTGCTTGACAAACCATCCCGATTGGGAAGGTTTTGAGATTCAACTCGGACTCAGTTCAGACAACCATTTGCAGGTTATGCAAGAACGGATTACCAGCTCAATTTCTAAAGTTCCGTTGTATGAAATCACCAGTGAACCGCAAGGGGCAGGAAGTGATATTTTTGTGACTTATAATAATTTTGCGAGAGGCGGCAAAAAGCCGAGCCTGGTTTGTAGTAGTCATATTGCGGTTTTTACCCAACTTTTAAGTGCCATTAGATTTAGACCAGAAAATACCAAAAGTCGAGAAATTATCCCTAATGTTTGCGAGAAATATGTCCGGTGGTTAAGTGGGATTGTGTTTTTAGAGCCAGAACCTAGCTTGATGAGAGACTATGGTCACAAAACGGATCTAATTTTACGCGAAAAAGGGCAAAATTTATCTGGAGTTATTTATAATTTATGCCAATCTAAAACCTCTAAGCAGGCGGTTTTAGACTTTGTTTGTAGTCTCCCCGAACAGAATATTGAGGATATTAGTTTTTTAGAAACCCCTCGGGATGAGGTGATGTTACAACTCACTGAAACGTTTGGAGGAGTGGCAACTCCTTATGATGCCGCAAGATTGTCTGATGGAACCCTGCGAGTTTTATCCATTGCAGCAGTATTACTTTCTGCACCGGAAGAAAGTTTAGTAGTCATTGAAGAAATCGATAATGGTGTACACCCGAGTCGTGCGAGTGCCTTACTGTCTCGGATGGCTGCAATTGCTCGAAAACGTAACCTCCGGATTCTCATTAGTAGCCATAATCCGGCTTTATTAGATGCGCTTCCTGATCAGGCAATTCCTGAGACTGAATTTTGTTATCGCAGTCCTGATGATGGGTCAAGTCAATTAATTCGGTTGCAAGATATTCCCGATTACCCGGAACTGATTGCTCAGGGTTCCGTGGGTCATTTAATGACTCGGGGACTGTTAGAACGTTTTGTCAAGCAGCATCCAGGAACTGAGGTCAAAAAACAGCAGGCCCTAGACTGGTTAAATTCACTGGATTCGATGGTGGAGGCTCAGTGATGGCGGATGTTTCGATTGTCGATACGTCAGTTTTTTGTAATGTTCTTAATATTCCTAAATTGAATGATGAGAGAAGGGTAGTCATGGAACAACTCAGGAATTTTTTGGAAAAAGGAACCCATTTGCTGTTACCGATGGCAGTTGTTTATGAAACCGGAAATCATATTGCTCATATCAGTGAGGGTCGTTTGCGCCGACAATGTGCTGAGTTGTTTGTTGAGCAAGTTAAAATGGCGATCGCCGGAGAAACCCCTTGGACGGTGATGCAAGTTCCCACATTAGATGAAGTAACACTCTGGTTGACTGATTTTCCGGATTCAGCAACACAAGGGAAAGGGATGGGTGATCTCTCAATTGTCCAGGAATGGGAAAAATCGAGGCGCTTGTTTCCCAATCGTCGGGTGTTTATCTGGTCTTTAGATACTCACCTTCAGGGGTATGATTCCCATCCTTAAGAGGCCGGATTTATCCAGGCGGTACTCCAGAAGACCCAAGCTATGCTAAAATTAATTCAAAAAACTTGGGTAGGCTGGCTATGAGATTTATTAACCCCAAAACCGACTACGCTTTTAAAAAAATCTTTGGTTCGGCACAAAGCAAGAATATTTTAATCAGTTTCCTCAATGCTTTGGTCTATGATGGCAATTCGACTATTCAAGATTTGGAAATCATTAATCCTAATTTGCCCCCTCAACTGGAAGGGTTAAAAGATACTTATTTAGATGTTAAAGCCCAGCTTAAGGATGGCACGTTCGTGATTATTGAAATGCAGGTGTTAAATGTGCAATTTTCTGGTAAGCAGGTCTTGTTTAATGCGGCTAAAACCTATGCGTTTCAACTGCAACGGGGACAAGGGTATCGATACCTGAAGCCGGTGATTGCTTTAACTTTAACTGATTTTGAAATGTTTCCCGGACAGAATCAATTGATTTCTCGCTTTGTCTATCGCGAGAAGTCGGAAGGCTGGCACTATCCTGAGAATGAGATGGAGTTAGTCTTTGTTGAATTGCCGAAGTTTACCAAAGAACTGAACGAACTGGAAACCCTGACAGACAAATGGATTTATTTTATGAAGTATGCCCGATCGCTCTCTTCGATTCCGGAAAACATGGATGATATCGCCGAACTCAATCAAGCCTTTGAAATTGCCAATCAAGCGGGATTAACCCTTGAAGAGTTGGAAGATTTAGAACGGCGGGAAATGTTTATTTATGACCAACAGGGTGCGATCGCCTTGGGAATCGAACAAGGAATCGAACAAGGAATCGAACAAGGAAAACTGGACGTAGCTC
>CAYUEH010000630.1:0-3447 GCA_964442465.1 uncultured Laspinema sp.
TGACAGGGCTAGGTGGGTGAATTTCTATACAGCATGAGAAAGCCAGCATCACCGATTGAGGACGACCCAATTTTTCGGCTGTAGCAACGGGGTGGCCTCGCCACCTAACCATCGGAGACTGTGGTGGCAGAGGATGGGGCAACCGGAGGCAATTTCCCACTCATGATCCATAGCATCAACCGCATCAACTAGCTCAAGAGAAAGTTTAAAATATAATAAAATCCTGGGTGATGTCCCCAGATACTCTTAATGCTTAGAGCCTGATCTGAGCTTCTACATCGGTTCAACCCTGTGTTCCTGAATCACGAGCATCGATCCAGTGATTTTTAAAAAATGTAGAAAAATTTAAGACTTCAGCCACGGCCAAAGCAGAAAAAAGTGTTATAATAGAGAGATTCCCTAGATACAAACCCTTCAAAAAATATTTTAACCCTTGCTCTCCTAAAATCAAAAAAATTGTTTATGATAGAGGGATAGAAGTTTAACGGAAGGGGTAAAAATGGCGAAACGAGGTAAGATCCTGAAATCTCAACCCCCGATCGGCAGGAAATGCATGATCTCAGCCATAAATTGCCCCCCGGCAGACTTTGAAAATGGGTAGCCTAGATTACAATCAACCGGCTCAATCCCGAGCCGGAATCGTTAATCGCAGACAACTCATAAAACCCCGGCAATTGAATCCATAACGAGCCTATCTAAATGTTAAAGTTGTGGTACTAGAGAGATAGGAAAAAATTAACATGAACAGCAAAGTCACCAACACTCAAGAACTCGAAGAACTGATTCAGCGCGTCAAAGCGGCCCAAGAAAAATATGCCACCTACAGTCAGCAACAGGTGGATGAAATTTTCAAGAAAGCCGCTCTAGCAGCCAACACAGCCCGCATTCCCTTGGCCAAGAAAGCCGTGGCTGAAACCGGCATGGGAATCGTGGAAGACAAGGTGATTAAAAACCACTTTGCCTCAGAAATTATCTACAACAAATATAAGCACGAAAAAACCTGCGGCATTATTGAAGAAGACAAATCCTTTGGCTTCCAAAAAATCGCCGAACCCGTGGGAATTCTAGCGGGAATCGTCCCCACAACGAACCCCACCTCCACGGCTATTTTCAAAGCCCTCCTCGCCCTGAAGACTCGGAACGGGATTATTTTCTCTCCCCATCCCCGGGCGAAAGAATGCACCCGAGATGCGGCAAAAATCATCCTGGAAGCTGCGGTAGAAGCGGGAGCACCGGAAGACCTGATCGGGTGGATTGACGAGCCCACGGTGCCATTATCCCAGCATTTGATGCAGCATCCTGATATTAAATTAATCCTGGCCACTGGCGGTCCGGGTATGGTCAAAGCGGCCTATTCTTCCGGACATCCATCCCTCGGGGTAGGTGCGGGGAATACTCCGGCTGTGATTGATGAAACGGCCCATATTAAAATGGCTGTTTCCTCGATTATTCTCAGCAAAACCTTTGATAATGGGATGATTTGCGCCTCAGAACAATCGGTGATTGTGGTGGATGAGGTGTATGAGGAGGTCAAACAGGAATTTAGCGATCGCGGTGCATATTTCCTGAATCCGGAAGAACGGCAAAAACTCGGCAGCAAAATCATTGTCAACGGACGATTAAATCCGGATATTGTCGGACAATCCATTCAAAAGCTGGCTGAAATTGCCGGAATTTCCGTTCCCGAAGAGACGCGGGTGCTGATTGGTGAAGTGGAAGACATTTCTGAATCTGAACCTTTTGCCTACGAGAAACTCTCCGCCATCTTAGCCATGTATCGGGCGAAAGATTTTGCGGATTCCGTCCATAAAGCCCATGACTTAGTGCAGTTTGGCGGACGGGGACATACTGCGGTACTCTATACATCTCCGGCGAATACCCAGCATATTCACGAATTTGAAGGGCAAATGCAAACGGCGCGGGTGCTGATTAATACCCCCTCCTCTCAAGGGGCGATCGGCGACCTGTATAACTTCCGCCTTGACCCCTCCCTCACCCTCGGTTGCGGCACTTGGGGAGGCAACTCCATCAGCGAAAACGTGGGTCCCCAACATTTGCTCAACATCAAAACCATCTCGGAACGCCGGGAAAATATGCTTTGGTTCCGGATTCCGCCCAAAGTGTACTTTAAATATGGTTCTCTCCCGATCGCCCTGCGGGAACTCGCCGGAAAACAACGCGCCTTTATCGTCACCGATAAACCGTTGTACGACATGGGTCTCACCAAGTCCGTGGAAGAAGTCCTCGAAGAAATTGGCGTCAAATATGACATCTTCTTCGACGTGGAACCCGATCCATCCCTGACTACGGTCAATAAGGGACTGGCGCGGATGAACTCCTTCAAACCCGACGTGATTATCGCCCTTGGGGGAGGTTCCCCGATGGATGCGGCGAAAGTCATGTGGTTGATGTATGAACATCCGGAAATCGAATTTGAAGGACTCGCCACCCGGTTTATGGACATCCGCAAACGGGTATATGAACTCCCTCCCTTGGGTGTCAAAGCGATCATGGTTGCCATTCCCACCACCTCGGGAACGGGTTCAGAAGTCACCCCCTTCGCCGTCGTCACCGACGATCGCACGGGGATCAAGTATCCCCTGGCCGATTACGCCCTCACTCCAAACATGGCGATCGTCGATCCGGAATTGGTGCTGAATATGCCCAAGAAACTCACCGCTTATGGTGGTATCGACGCCCTCACCCATGCCTTAGAAGCCTACGTTTCCGTCTGTGCTTCTGAGTTTACCAACGGATTGGCTTTAGAAGCGATTCGCCTGCTGTTTAAGTATCTGCCTTCCTCCTACAAAAACGGGGCCAAAGACCCGAAAGCGCGGGAGAAAGTGCATTATGCCGCTACTATTGCCGGGATGGCATTTGCCAACGCCTTCCTCGGGGTCTGTCACTCAATGGCGCATAAACTGGGTTCGACCTTCCATGTCCCCCACGGGTTAGCCAATGCCTTGATGATTTCTCACGTCATCCGGTATAATGCCACCGACGTGCCCTTTAAGCAAGCCATCTTCCCGCAATACAAATATCCCAATGCCAAATGGCGGTATGCGCGGATTGCTGACTATCTCGGACTGGGTGGCGAGAACGAACAAGAGAAAATCGAGAACTTGGTAGAGGCGATCGAGAACCTCAAGAAAGAGTTAGACATTCCTCTGACTCTGAAAGAAGCCCTCTCTGGGGATGACAAAGCCTTCTATGAAGAAGTGGAAGAAATGGCGGATCAGGCATTTGATGACCAATGTACAGGTGCCAATCCCCGCTATCCCCTGATTCGCGACCTCAAGGAGTTGTATGTCCTAGCTTACCGAGGTTGCCGCATCGATTCCGCTTTGTATCATAAAGAATCTCAGGAAGAGGTGTTAGAAGGCAATGGCGCTGATGCTGTAACTTCTGTCATCCAGCCGGTGATGGTGGAAAGTAACTCGTAATGTC
>CAYUEH010000631.1:0-3447 GCA_964442465.1 uncultured Laspinema sp.
AGGAGGCAGAGCCTCCAATAGAGCATTCCTAGGCAGAGCCTAGGAACGAGGATAATGGAGGTGGCGGGTGGAGTATTGAGGGGGGAACAGGAGGCAGAGCCTCCAATAGGGCATTCCTAGGCAGAGCCTAGGAACGAGGATAATGGGAGGATAATTATCGTTTTGTGCAGGTAACCCCCACTCTGTAGCGGTGTGGGCAGGTTAGAATTACTCTACGGCGACAGACCCGCGCTGATGGGCGGTGACACACAAATCTCGGGTCACCTGACCTGATAAAATAGCCGATTGTAATTTGCTTAAGGCGTCCAAGTCTTCTAAAGTACAACCGTTCTCAAATATCAGACGGAGTTTTTCTTCGGTTGTAACACTTAAATAACCTGTTTGTAATACCTGCTTAATAATTTCAGAAATCATTGCTTTACGCTCCTGATCAACCTCGGTGAAGCCATAACTTTAGTATGTAGCCCAGGAAACAATTCGCCAGTGATGTAGATTGATGGGATGGTGCGATCGCGATCGCCGCAGTTGCTCCCCCTTCACCCAGACTCCATTTTTTGTTAAAATCTAAAGACATCATTCAATATGAAGAAACCTGAGCTTTCTTCCTAGCACAGACTACCCTTGAGCGTTTAAACTTGAACTGAACCCATCTAACCCAATAGTTCTAACTCAGCAGTATTCACCCTTGTTGAAGCGAATCTTGGCTCTATCCCAATCGCCAAAACCCCATCTGTTCAACGTCCTGTCCCATCTTCATCCCCATGAACCTTGACAACGGCTTCGGGAATCGAGTAAACCTAGCCCTAGGAGCCTCTGCTGTCTTCTTAGGGAACCGTCATCCCCATCAACCCTCCACCGATGCTCCCTCCGAGGTGAGCCGATCGGACCTCAGACGGCTACTACTCCTGAGAACATACGGATGTCTTCACTCCCGAAGTACACCAATTGAGATACCTTAGAATCAGAACTACATAAAACTTTACAGTCAGGAAAAATTCTCATGTTTGAGTATTTCACAGAAAAGTCCATAAAAGCAATTATGCTGGCGCAGCAGGAAGCTCGCCGCCTCGGTCATAACTTCGTGGGCACCGAGCAGTTACTCTTAGGATTAATTGCCGAAGGAACTGGCATTGCCGCGCAGGTCCTCAAATCCGAAGGGGTCACCCTGAATAAAGCCCGGGTAGAAGTCGAAAAAATCATTGGTAGAGGCAGCGGCTTCGTCCCAGTGGAAATCCCCTTCACCCCTCGCGGTAAAAGCATTTTAGAAATGTCCCTGCGCGAAGCCAGCCAACTGGGACAACAATACATCGCCACAGAGCACCTCCTGCTGGCGTTAACCCAAAGCCGGGAAGGGGTTGCCTTTAAAATCCTGGAAAACCTTGGCGTCAGCTTGGAACGAGTCCGTGCAGAAGTGATTAAACGAGTCGGGGAAAATCCTGCACCCGCCGGTGCCGTCTTTGGCGGCGAACGGGGTCGGGGTCCTGGGTCCCAAAAAGCCCTGCAACTCAGCGAATTTGGGGTCAACCTCACCGAAAAAGCCCTGGAAGGAACTCTGGATCCGGTGGTGGGACGGAAAAAAGAAATCGAGCGGATTATCCAAATTTTGGGACGACGCACCAAAAATAATCCCGTCTTAGTCGGGGAACCGGGGGTGGGTAAAACCTCCCTGGCGGAAGGATTGGCGCAACGCATCGCCAATCAGGACGTTCCCGAAACCCTCAAAGATAAACGAGTGTTTACCCTGGATATGGGGTCTATCTTGGCCGGGACCCGCTTCCGGGGAGATTTTGAGGAACGCATCAAAATGATTATGGAGGAAGTGCGTCAAGCCGGGAATATCATCCTGGTGATTGACGAAATCCATACCCTGGTGGGTGCAGGTTCCGTGGAAGGTGGGATGGATGCGGCGAATCTGCTCAAACCGGCATTGGCGCGGGGAGAGTTCCAATGTATTGGTGCGACAACCTTAGATGAGTATCGCAAACATATCGAACGGGATGCGGCATTAGAACGGCGCTTCCAACCTGTCACTATTGGCGAACCGACAATCCAAGAAACGATTGAGATTTTGCAGGGTGTCCGAGTGCGCTATGAAGAACATCACAAATTGACCATTTCTGATGAAGCGCTGGTTGCTGCTGCGGAATTATCGGAACGGTATATTACCGATCGCTTCTTACCGGATAAGGCGATCGACTTGATTGATGAAGCGGGTTCCCGAGTGCGCCTGCGCAATGGCAAAACTCCCTCGGTACTGCGAGAACTGAAAAAACAACTCACCGACGTAACGTTAGAGAAAGAAGAGGCAGTTCGGGCTCAGGATTTTGAGAAAGCCTCCAAATTGCGCGATCGCGAATTAACCCTAGAAGAAGAGCTGGATCAACGCATCAAAACCGAACACACAGAAGTCCAAAATACCAAAAACCTCGTCGTCACCGAGGAAGATATCGCTCAAATTGTGGCATTCTGGACCAGTGTTCCGGTGAGCAAACTCACCGAATCCGAGTCCGAGAAACTGATGCTGATGGAAGAAACCCTGCATCAACGGTTAATCGGTCAAGAAGAAGCGGTTAAAGCGGTTTCTCGTGCCATTCGGCGTGCGCGGGTTGGCTTGAAAAATCCCAACCGTCCCATCGCCAGCTTTATCTTCTCCGGTCCTACCGGCGTGGGTAAAACGGAACTCACCAAAGCCTTAGCTGCCTACTTCTTCGGGTCAGAAGACGCCATGATTCGGCTAGATATGTCCGAATACATGGAACGTCATACCGTCTCCAAACTGATTGGTTCTCCTCCGGGATTCGTCGGGTATGACGAAGGGGGACAACTCACGGAAGCAGTGCGCCGTCGTCCCTATACGGTGATTCTCCTCGACGAAATCGAGAAGGCACACCCGGATGTGTTTAATATGTTGCTGCAAGTCCTGGAAGATGGACGGCTAACCGATGCTAAAGGTCGGGTGGTAGACTTCAAGAATACCATGCTGATTATGACCTCCAATATCGGGTCTCGCGTCATTGAAAAAGGTGGCGGTGGATTAGGATTTGAGTTTGCCGACAACCGCGCCGAAGCACATTATGACCGAATTCGCAGCTTGGTGAATGAAGAACTGAAGAATTACTTCCGTCCGGAGTTTCTCAACCGTTTGGATGAGATTATTGTCTTCCATCAGTTGACCAAGGATGAAGTCACAGAAATTGCAGAAATCCTGTTGCGTGACTTGTTGAAACGCCTGGTTGAGAAACAGATGACCCTAGAAATCAGCGATCGCTTCAAAGAGCGGTTAGTAGAAGAAGGGTATAATCCCAGCTACGGTGCACGACCCCTACGCCGCGCCATTATGCGCCTGTTGGAAGACCATTTAGCCGAAGCGATGTTATCCGGAAACCTCAATGAAGGGGATTCGGCACTCATTGACCTTGATGAAGCAGGGGAAGTGGTAGTCCAGCG
>CAYUEH010000632.1:0-1100 GCA_964442465.1 uncultured Laspinema sp.
GTCTGATTTCCGAGATTTAGTCAAGAAACCCGGTTTCTGAATTGAGGTTAAGTGGAACTGCTGGATATCAGTTTGGAAGGGGTGGTGCGCCAGAGTAATTCTAGTTTGTTGCCGGGAATGGTTAAATATAAAACATCTCCCACTTCCAGGGTGGTTTCTAATAACTCCCAGCCATGAATGGTTGCGTCTTGGGTTTGAATATATAAGGGGACAAAATCCGCTTTCATGGCTGATTCTTTGACGGTTTGATGATAGAATGGATGGGCGGGGGTGATTAAGGTGGCGATCGCCACCCAGAGACTCCCGGCAGTCATGCCATTGCCTAAAATTCGTCCCCCGATCGCCGCTGCTGCAAAGGCTGGTGCTGCCATTTCGGTTGGATTGAGTACGCGCTCAAAGTCGAATACTTGTTGTACCATTAAGGCAAAGCGCGGGTCCTCACTTCGGACGACAACGGGCAGTTGCGGGACGACGCCTTTGGCGGTTAAGGCAATTTCTAAGTTAGTCATGTCATTGCTGGTGACGGCTAAGACTGCTTCGGCTTTTTCAATATTAGCGGCTTTTAAACTGGCGGGGAGGGTGGCATCTGCCTGGATGATGGGAATTTTTAACCCTTGGGCGGTACTCAGAAAGCGGCAGTTGGGGTCGCGATCGATGACGACGACATCATATCCATTGCTATGCAGTTGCTCGATCGCCTTAATCCCGATATCCCCCAATCCGCACACGATATAATGATGGCGCTGGGGGATTTGTGGGGTATCCCACAGTTGTCTAAATCGGCTGCCTAGGATAAAATCATTGAGCAGCGCATAGCAAATCCCGACTGCACCGGCCCCAACGAGCATCATCATTGCGGTAAACAGTTTCAGGGGAACGGGAGACTGTTCCGCGACGCCTTCATTGCCTCCCGCGCCGGTTATCATGCCGACGGAGAAATACAGAGAATCAACAAAAGAGGTGTCTGTATTAACAAACGTATAAGTAAACGTTGCGGTTAAAATTGTTAGTAAGAGGGCTAATAGGGCGAGGGTGGTGGCTTGATTTTGCTGTTGAAATCGTCGCCAATTGCCGAGGGCTGTTTGGAATTTCCGCCCCCA
>CAYUEH010000632.1:1200-3430 GCA_964442465.1 uncultured Laspinema sp.
CCGATCGCCCGACTCCCCATTGCTGCAAAGGCAAAAATCGGGGCCGCCAAGGTGGAGACACTCATACTGGTATGGTGGGGTAAAGTGCGGTCCAAGCGATCGCCTAAACTGCCATTAAACAGCCGCGTAATAATCCGAATTTGGGGATTGAGCAATCGAGCTTGCATCAGAATGGCTAAATTCACTGCATCATCATCCGAGGCGATCGCGATCGCATCGGCATCGCGAATTCCAGCGGCGAGTAACGTGGCAGCAGACTGGGGATCTCCCACAATGATCCCTGTATCTTCTCCCGGAATTGGGCGCTCTCCTACGCCCACAACCGACGCCCCCTGTTGTCTTAACAAGCCAAAAATTTGATACCCGGTACTCCCCAGACAGCAAACAATAATTCGCGGTTTCATGATGACCCCAGCCTACAATCAGGATTCAGACAGAATACAGCCAAATTCGCATCAATCTCATGGACGGTAATATTTTCAGTCCCTCGGGTTCTAAAAAATGTAGCGCAGGACACCGCCTCGGAGGTTCGTTTCAAAAAACTATCCCACGGATAGATCTCAGCAGCGATGCCTCCCAGAAAGTCTGAGCCATTCGACTCGGGAAAAATGCTCAGGGGTAACAACCCGATGAATCTATTGAATTAGCGATCGCCTTTTCTAGGATTGGCGATCGGCTGGCTTTTGTATCGCGGTCCTAACGGCTTAAATTTATACACTTAAAGTGCTGTTAGGGCTTTTAGTGTTTGGGCACTTTAGGTAACACTCGGGGTTGTTTTCTCTGTTGCTCTTTTGGGTTTTCTCGGTTTCTTGTCAGTCAGAGTCGGTCTCCTGGGATGCATTCAAGACAATTTATATTCGCAGGAGTGGAAAAAAAGCGATCGCCACCAGTCTCCCTGCCGTTTCCCCGGAGGTGACTCCAGCCAACATAAGCTATACTTAAAAGAATCAGCCCTGAACATCAGGACAAGATAACGGGAATCAGGACATGAATTTCTTACCCTTTCTGTGTGGATTCCCGCCCTCATTCTGGTCCAGGACTGATGCACCCGATGGACCTTTGAGGAGCTTGGACCGGGCTTAAACCTGGGAACGAGTTGCACCTCGCACCGAAGATTCCCTGGCCGTAAATAGTGGATTTAGAACGGTTCTACAGAATCGACTTTCAGCTCTCAACTTGAGAATAAATTAGAGGAAAATAATGGCTAATCAACAATTGCGACGGTCTGAAAATGTTAGCGGTGATTTTTATGTGGATACCACCTGCATTGATTGTGATACTTGCCGATGGATGGCTCCCGATATCTTTCACCGGGAGAATGAACAATCAGCCGTTTATCAGCAACCGCAAACTGAAGCCGAACGCTTGGAAGCGTTACAGGCGCTTTTAGCCTGTCCTACGGCTTCGATTGGGACTGTCGATAAACCCAAAGACATCAAACAAGCCCAAGAGAGTTTTCCCCTGTTAATTGAGGGCAATATTTATCATTGTGGGTATCATGCGGAGAGTTCTTTTGGGGCCACGAGTTATTTAATTCAGAGACCCGAGGGAAATATTTTAGTGGATTCCCCTCGCTTTTCACCGCCTTTAGTTAAAAAATTGGAATCAATGGGAGGGATTCGTTATTTGTATTTAACCCATCAGGATGATGTGGCGGATCATCAGAAATTTGCGGAACATTTTGGCTGCGATCGCATCCTGCATCAAGATGAAATCAATCCCCGGACTCGGGATGTGGAAATTCAGCTAACCGGCTATGAGCCAATTGAACTCGAATCGGATATGTTAATTATTCCCCTTCCCGGACATACGAAAGGCCATACGGTTTTGCTTTATCAAAACAAATTTCTATTTACGGGAGATTGTTTAGCTTGGTCCCATTTGCAGAATCAATTGATTGCCTTTCGCCGTGCCTGTTGGTATTCTTGGCCGGAATTAATTAAATCCCTGCACAAATTAAAAGACTACTCCTTTGAGTGGGTTTTGCCCGGGCATCGTCGCCGCTATCATGCAGAAAATGCCCAGCAAATGCAACAGGAACTCCAACGTTGTTTAACTTGGATGGAAACCCAATGATAAGCGGGCCATTTCAATAAAAACCCACCCCCTCAAGGGTGGGGCTATACGGACGAACGGACGCTTACGCTGGCGCGCAGGCTACGCCAAACGCAGGCTAAAACCGAAAACCGAGTTTCACCAACCGGATTTGGTATTATCACCTGGACAGGCG
>CAYUEH010000633.1:0-3428 GCA_964442465.1 uncultured Laspinema sp.
CTTCAGCCTGCGGTTAATCTTTACCGCCCAGAAAGTACAGGTTCCAAACCTAAAATAGATAGCAAGCGGTCTACGTCAAAATGCTCTGACATGAGTTTTCGCATAAATTCCACTTTAATCGGTTCATGTAGGCGAACTTGACCGAAGGTTTCATCGATAATTTCCACGGTTTTCAGGGTATCCAAATCAACGGATAAAACCGGAACCTCGACCTCTTCAGCGCGATTCAGAATCATCTGACTCGGTGGCATATGTCCGGTGAGAATCAGACATTGGGTGGAGGTTTCCAGGGCCGCCAGTTGCAGTTCTGACCGATCGCCTCCGGTAATCACTGCCATATTTTGCGCTTGGGAGAAATACTTTAAAGCGGAGTTGACATTCATCGCCCCAATTTTCAGGGTTTCCACCATCAAATCTAGGCGATCGGGACGACAGAGCACTTCCGCATTCAGCCGTTGCACCAACTCTCGAACGCTGACACTGCGAAGCAAATTGCTCCTTGGCAGCAACCCAAATACCCGAATCCCCTGTTCTTCCAAAAACGGACGCAGAACGGTGGAGGCACCAGTCCAGGTTTCTTCCGGGATATCCGTGAGGACCACTCCTAGGAGGCGATCGCCTAAGCGGTCCTGAACCGATAGCAGTTCCCCCACATCTAACATCGAGTGGAAGCGCGCCACCAACAATACCGACGCCTCAATCAAAGTGGCAACTTTAGGCACCGACAAATTAAATAACCGGCCTTGATCTAAAGTCCCAGCCCCCTCTAAAATCGTTAAATCTCCCCCAAGTTGTTCCAACGAATTCACCAGACTCTCAGAGTAGTCCGTTTGTCCGATGCCTTGCAGACGTTTCTCCAGGGTCGGCGCATCTAAAAACAGCAGGGTCTCCCCCAGACGGTTATCCGGCAGATTCAAAGTCTTGGCTAAAAATCGATGGTCCTCGTCTATCCCATCATTGCCCAATTCACTGAAACAGGTTCCCAGGGGCTTAGAATACGCAATATCCAGCCCCTTAGCTTGGAATTGCTGGACCATGCCGAGGATAACCGAAGATTTACCGCTATAAGGCCGAGTTGATCCGATCGCGAGATATTTAGATATTGGTTTGGCAGATGTTGGCACGCACTCACTCCCTATTCTCTTGTGTTGATAGTCTGATTTGGGTCGCCAGAGTAGATCCTATTACCCAATCCGGTTGTCAAAAGTCGGTGTTCTGTCTGACGCTGCGTAGGCAGGCTTCGTCCGTATGGCCCCACCCTTGAGGGTGCGGGTTTTAACTGGCGACTGCCCCCTCTGGCTAATCGTTAGTCTTTATTCTAGTCATCCAGTAGCAGCAACTTCCGATAGAACCCCTTAGAAAAATCCACAAAGTGGTGTCGCTTATGGCTGATAATCACATCGATTAAGTGGTCGATAAACTCAAAATTTGCCATCGTCACTTCATAGCTGAGGTCAGCATTCCCATCAAACTGGATGCGACACCGGGTGAGGTCAGCCGGGAGAGAGGAAACGTGCCAGCTTGCTACAAATGGAATATTCTCCCCGCCCTCTATTTTGCGCTCACCCTCCAAATTGCCTTGACGATAAAGGCTAATCGCTCTCGGTAACACCGCTCGTTTATTGCCTTGGTAGTAAGGGATATAGACCCCTATTTCCCGATTGTCAGCAGGCTGAAGTTGATCGAGGTTATGACCCATGCTCGCTGCTCCTTTTAGTCCAGTATCAATAAAAAGTGTAGTGGAGAAGGGGGTGGAGAATTGAATTCTTCCGGTGATGATTCCCCTATCATTGTCAATTTGGGCAAGTTTTATGGAGTGGCGATGAGGGGGGAACCCCACCCTAACCCTCCCCTTGCTAAGGGGAGGGGACCGGAGGTGGTTTTTTAATGTGGGTTTTCCTCGTGAGGTGGGGACCCCACCCTCACCCTCCCCTTGCGGGTTCAGTGGAGGGGGCGTAGATGGATGCGTTACTTGGCCAATGGCCAAGTAACGCGGTAACGACTGAAGTCGTTACTACAAACAGTTTTTCCAGAGAATGACTTCACTCTTCTTGTTCGTAGTAACGACTTCAGTCGTTGCTTGCGTGTCATGGCATTCGCCATGACACGCACTATCCTTGGAGGCAGCGTAAATGGTTGCGTGACGAAGGCCGATCGCCTTCGTCACGCGGTAACGACTGAAGTCGTTACTACAAACAGTTTTCCCAGAGAAAGACTTGAGTTGTTTCTAATTGTTCGTAGTAACGACTTCAGTCGTTGCTTGCGTGTTATGGCATTCGCCATAACACGCACGATCCGTGGAGGCGGCGTAGATGGGTGCGTGACTTGGCATAAGGCCTTCGTCACGCGGTAACGACTGAAGTCGTTACTACAAACATTTTTCCCCGAAGACTGAATCCTGCTTAATTGCAGCAACGAGTTAGAAAAATAACAATCAAGGATACAATAAAACAACATTAAGGTTTCTCTAAGCTCTTAGGGCTCCTGTTTCGACCGGCGTTGAAGCCGTAGAGACATCGAGGGCGAGGATTCCCCTTGGGGAATAACAGTCCGGGGCCGATCGCCCGATCGTCCTGACTGGCATTTCCAACTGAATCCCTGTCACCCCCTGGAGTCTAGGGACTGAGAAACCACTGAACCTGTATTGCTTTTTTACCTAAGTAAACTATGCCAGCCAATTCCTGGCCCGAAAACAATTCCTTCGAGGAATTCGAGCCTCTTCATTTGATTTTGTCTGCTTTTGAAGATTCTGATCAGGTCGAAGACTTGAACTATCCGGGGTATCTGGGTCGCCGACTCAAGGCCGCAGTATTGTTATTGGGGATTACTATTCTCACCCTCATCCTCCATTTCCTCTCCTGGGGATATTGGCTGGTGTTGGGCTTTACGGGACTGTTAGCACTCCATGCGATTCGGATTGTTCGGGCGAAAGCGTTCCCGACCCCACAACCCCTGGACTCGGAAGACCAGGAACACTGGCCCCAAGTTTCCTTACTGGTAGCGGCTAAAAACGAAGAAGCCGTGATTAGTAAGTTGATTGATGTCCTGTGCAATCTGGATTATCCCCGCGATCGCTATGAAGTCTGGGCGATCGACGATAACAGCAGCGATCGCACCCCACAGGTGTTGCAGCAACTTGCTGAAAAATATGACAACCTCAATGTGTTTCGGCGTTCTGCCGATGCCACGGGGGGCAAATCTGGGGCGCTCAATCAAGTTATTCCCCTCACCCACGGAGAATTTATCGGGGTCTTTGATGCCGATGCTCAAGTCTCCCCGGACTTCCTGCAACGGATTCTCCCCACCTTCCATCCGCCCCAAGTGGGGGCCGTGCAGATGCGGAAGGCGATCGCCAATCCTGGAGTCAATTTCTGGACCAAGGGACAAGTGGCAGAAATGGCTTTAGATAGCTATTTCCAACAGCAACG
>CAYUEH010000634.1:0-3421 GCA_964442465.1 uncultured Laspinema sp.
CTGGCAAATATCCTAGACAGTCACCTTAGATTTAGACCAAACCCCATTTTCATCTTCTTCATATTCCTGATGAATGATTTCCCATGCCGCTTGTTCAGCTTTCATCGCGTCGGCAGTTTCAGCCAGAACCGCATTATATCGTTGAATAAACGTAATTTGAGCATCAGGAGACAGATGATTCCGGACTTCCGGAGATAAGTCTTCTGGACTGTTGCAAGTCCCGGCACAAGGACGAGGTAAAGTCATAGAATTAATGGCAATTTCTTGTCCTCCAGCACTTTCTAGCAGGAGTTGAATTTCCCCACCTTTTGCTTCAGGAACTTCCGCCATGACGAGAAATTCTCCCGCTTCTAAACGAGTTTGATAAACTGCTGCTTTTTCTTCCGGCATTCCCAAGGCAACAAAGATGGAAACTAATCCGGCCCCCGCACTTCCGGCGATCGCCCCAGAAGCTGCTCCTAATAACACCGCAGACAGGGGTCCAGCCGCCACCACGGGACCGAGAAAGGGAATAAATAATACCCCTACACCCGTGAGTAAGCTCAAAAATGAACCGAACAGAGACCCGAAAATCGCCCCGCTTCTGAGTCCGCCTAAAATCACATCTTTTTTAGTAATAAATCCGGTGATGCGAGTATTGGATTGAAAATTTTTCCCCATCACCGAAATATGGTCCTGGGGAATCCCGCGATCGATGAGACGGCGGATAGCATTATCAATTTGCTGTTGTTCTTGAAAAATAGCAGAAACCGTGCGTTGTGCTTTATAGTCTTCAGGCATTTTTAAGGTCCTATTTTAAGGTTTATATCGGCTGATTCACCACATGGAGGATAGCAAAATCCCCCCGGGCGCTGTAATCTACCGAGAGGGTGATTCTGGGGGGGGTGATGCGATCGCCTCCCCGATTCTCCGCTACCGTATTCCTCAGTAAAACTGCTGGATTTCTATACAAAATAGGCATAGTCACTGCAATCAGATCCTCTGGGGATTTCTTCCTAGGCGGCGATCGGGCAACTCAGTCGCCCCTTTCTTCCGTCATAATTGGAAATCAGTTACCGACCCCCTATTTATCCTCGCCCATGATTACTCCCACGGACCCCAAACTCAAAACCCTCAAACGCCTTCGCCGCCTCAGTCATCTCCTCGATAGCGCCATTCGCATCCCCGGAACCCGCTTTCGCTTTGGACTCGACCCCCTCCTCGGACTCCTCCCCGCAGGAGGCGATATTGCCGGTGCATTTCTCGCCGCTTACATTGTCTTCAGCGCTGCCCGGATAGGAGTCCCCCGTGAAAGTTTAGTGCAAATGGTTTCCAACATCCTCCTAGAAACCCTGATTGGAACCGTCCCCGTCGTCGGAGATTTATTTGATGCTGCATGGAAAGCCAATGTCCGCAATATGGAACTGTTAGAAACTCACTTAGATGCCCCCACCTCGGACAAAAAAGCCGACACCCTCTTTATTGTGCTGCTGTTGGGGGGGTTAATGCTTGCCGTGTTTGCGATCGTCGGGGTAGGCATCTGGATCCTCAGTTCCATCATCAGCGCCATCCTCCAGTAGGCAGATTTTTCAATTAGAGATGACGGGAAAAGCTACTGCCCAAACCCTCCAAATCCCCAAAGTTTATCCCGCTTAAATCCCGCATCTATTCTGCTAATTACCTTCTACCCAACTCAGGGATTTAATCAATGTTGACAAAAACATCAACATAAGATATAATGAGACTATAAGGGCGTAGAAACCGGGTAAAGACACAGCCCTATCTGGTCCTTACCCGGAACCGAATCCCAGGGCAACCGACTATCAACTCGCCTCTAACTCCAACTCTAATGACTATAGGAGAAACCCGAATGAGCGTTAAAACCATTGATGTCGTTTTCAGTTTTGACACCACAGGGAGTATGTATCCTTGCCTCACCCAAGTCCGCCGAAACCTCAAACAAAGCGTCACCCGACTATTAGATGAAATCCCCGGAATTCGCATCGGAATCATTGCCCACGGTGACTACTGCGACGCGAAAAAAACCTACGTTACCAAGCACTTAGACTTATCCGGAGATGCGGATAAAATTTGCGCCTTTGTGCAAAATGTGGAAGCAACCGGCGGGGGAGATGCACCGGAATGTTATGAATTAGTCTTGCATGAAGCGCAATCTTTATCTTGGAGTTCCGCTAGTACCAAATCCCTAGTCTTAATTGGAGATGATATTCCTCATGCACCGGCTCAAAATCCTCAAAAATTGAACTGGCGCAAGGAAGTGGATAAATTAGCCGAAATGGGAATTCCAGTTTATGGCGTCCAAGCACTCAATCGGTCTCATGCCACCCTTTTCTATAAAGAACTGGCGGAAAAGTCTGGGGGGTTTCACATTAATTTAGACCAGTTTGCTTATATTACAGACTTGTTCTTAGCCGTTTGTTATCAGCAATCTTCTGATGACCAACTGCAAGCCTATGAAGCGGAAGTTAACGAACAGGGTCGGATGAGTCGCGGGTTAAACAAAATGTTTAGTACCATGCTCAATCGGGAGGAAGAACTCTATCATGAATCCGCCGATTTGCGGGCAGTCACTCCGGGTCGATTTCAAGTGTTAGATATTGATAAAAATTGTGCCATTAAAGATTTTGTAGTTGAGAATGGGCTGACTTTTCAACGGGGTCGTGGGTTTTATGAGTTTACGAAAACTGAAACGATTCAAGGGAAGAAAGAAATTATTTTGATGGATCGGGCAACCGGGGATTTGTTTGAAGGAGAATCTGCCCGAGAGATGTTAGGATTACCTCCGGGGGAAACGGTGCGAATTAAACCGGCTAATTTAGAGAAGTATCTGGTTTTTGTGCAAAGTACCTCTTATAATCGCAAGTTGCTTGGGGGTACGAAGTTTTTGTATGAAGTAGCAGATTGGGATCGGTAGCACTTTTTGTTTGGGTGAGGGACAAGAAGCGGGACAAGAAACCGGGTTTCTGCAATCACTTTTGGAAATTATAGCGTTTCTCATCTCTATAAGGTACAGCCCTCACCCCAAACCCCTCTCCATCCCCCCTACCCCCCTTTGAAAGGGGGGGGGAGAGGGGCTTTGAAAAGTACCTCATGAGTCTGGGAACCGCTATATCCCAAATTATTGAAAGAAACCCGATTTCTAACCCTTTGCTGGGGGACAAGAAGCGGGACAAGAAACCGGGTTTCTGCAATAACGTTTGGAAATTATCCCAAATTGTTGAAAGAAACCCGGTTTCTAACCCTTTGCTGGGGGACAAGAAGCGGGACAAGAAACCGGGTTTCTGCAATAACGTTTGGAAATTATCCCAAATTGTTGAAAGAAACCCGGTTTCTAACCTTTGCTGTGGGACTTAAGACTATTAAGAGAACGACTGAAGTCGTTACTACGAACAAACGAAACGACTGAAGTCGTTACTACGAA
>CAYUEH010000635.1:0-3410 GCA_964442465.1 uncultured Laspinema sp.
GTGACTGAACCTCAACCGATATCCTCTCCCCTCGGGACCCTGTCGCGGAGAGAAATACCTGACTTAGTGCGATCGCAACTAGAGGCCCTCCTCAGACAGGGGGACCTCCAGGGAGCTAAAGCGATTTTAGTCCCAGTTCAACCTGTGGATATCGCCGAAGCGATTGAAGGAATGCCCGAAGCGATGCAGGCGATCGCCTTTCGCTTGTTGTCCAAACAGGAAGCAACGGAAGTTTACGAACATCTCGATTCCAGCGTCCAACAGGTGCTTTTAGAAGACTTCAAGCGCCAGGACGTTCTGGATATCATTGGCAATATGTCCCCGGACGATCGCGCCCGACTACTGGATGAGTTGCCCTCCAAAGTCGTGCGCCGCTTGCGGGCACAACTGTCTCCCACGGAATGGCAGTCTACCGCCCTGCTGATGGGCTATGAGTCGGGAACTGCCGGGAGAATCATGACCCCGGAATATATTTCCGTCCGGGAAAATATGAGCGTTTCCCAAACCTTAGAACGGATTCGCACCCTGTCGCCAGTAGCGGAAATTATTTATTACCTCTACGTCATGGATAGCGATCGCCGCTTAACCGGCATCGTTTCCCTGCGGGATTTGGTAATTAGTTCCCCCGAGGAAAAAATTAGTGAAATTATGACTCGGGATGTGGTATTCGTCCATACGGATACCGACGGCGAGGAAGTCTCGCGCTTGATTCAACGCTATGATTTCCTCGCGATCCCCGTAGTCGATCGCGAACAACGCTTAGTCGGGGTGATCACCATCGATGATGCGATCGACATTATGGAACAGGAAACCACCGAAGATATTTATGCCTTGGGTGGACTTCAGTCCGATGGGGATAACTATTTTGAAATGAGTTTATGGACCGTGGCGCGACGGCGTGTCGTCTGGTTGTTTGTCTTATTGCTCACCAATACGGTCACCGGATCAATTATTAACTCCCAAAAAGACCTATTGCAGCAAGTGGTCGTCCTCACCGCCTTTATCCCCCTACTCACGGGGACCGGAGGGAATGTCGGGGCCCAGTCTTCCACCGTGGTGATTCGCGGGATGAATACCGATGAAATTCGCTTACTCGGACCGATGAAAGTGATCTGGCGAGAAGGAATTGCCGGTGCATTACTGGGAACAATTTTGGGAACCCTCGCCACCATTTGGGCTTTTTTCCTCTTGCAAGTCAACATTCAGGTGGCTTTCTGTGTCGGCATCTCTCTGATTGCTATTTCAATTTTGGCCTCGGTATCCGGTTCGGCCCTGCCGTTTTTATTCCGCGCCATCAAGTTAGATCCGGCCCTGATGTCAGCGCCGTTTATTACAACCGCTGTGGATGTTTTGGGGGTACTCATTTACTTTAATATTGCCAAGCTATTTCTCGGATTGTAAAAATCCCCACCCCCCTACTGTCAGGGTGGGGATTTTTCCGGTTCACAGCCGATTGAATCAATCCCGACGGGGCTAAACCTAAAAATCGGATTGATTCAACTCCCTGTTTATCTTTTAACCAATTTTTAACGTTCAAATGCTGATATTTGAAACCAGAGGATAGAAGAATCCTTGTTCGTCAGGATGATAAGTATTTGGGCAATTCATGCTCCATTGTGTCCGGGTTGACTGAAAAAAATTTACCCATCTTATAGGAACATTTCTTTATAAAATGGCAAGATTAGGGCGATTTTTGATAAAATGGCAACTGTAATATAGGATTCGGTGGGTGCGAAGGACTCCATGTCAAATCACCGTCATTGGCTAGAAACCGCAGAATATGCTTCCTTGTTCGCGTCAGTGGTGGCGTCGATAGTGGCGGTCTTTTTTAATGGGGCCATCTATGTTGCCGCCCCTCTAATTTGCAGTTCCCTGATTCTGAATGCGATCGTCCGGTATCGCTTGGAACACCAAACGCGCCGATTCAGTGGCACCACGAATCGACTACATCGCCAATTGGCGGAAGAACTGGAGATGCTCACCCAACGAGTGGAAGCGCAAAAGCAACTTCCCCTCCCTCAAGTCGAAGGGGAAGAAGGCACTCGCCCCCCGGTAGCTACCGGGTCCCCGGATGAGTTGGCCCTGTTGCAAACCCGATTGGCGCAGTTAGAATCGCTAAACCTCTCCCAGATTCAGGGGGAAATTGCCGGATTGAAAGAGCAATATGCCCTGTTGGATGAAAGTCTGGGCAATGCGATCGCCTATCTGAATCGCTCATCCTTTGCCTACCGCTTAGAACGAGTGGAGGAGGCAATTTCCCAATTAACCTCGCAAATCGTAGTCCCCTCGCCCCCACCGCGCCCCCAACCGGAACCCCCCACACCGGAACCTGCCACCCCGGAACCCCCCCAATCGGCAACCCCTTCTGCACCCGCTAAATCCAAACCGCCCTCATCGAAAATCGTCCTGCCGTCATTTGCTGCACCCTCGGAACCCACGGCCCAGAATTGGATCTGTCGCCACAGTTTGCCCGCCCATGCGGATTGGGTGCGATCGCTGGGAATTACCCCCGATGGTCAAATCCTGGCAACGGGCAGTTTTGATACCAGTATTAAACTCTGGAAACTCTCCACCGGGGAACTGTTGCAAGTCCTCGCCGAACACAAACGGGGGGTCTTTTCCATTGCGATCGCCCCCGATGGCAAAACTCTCGCCTCTGCCAGTTGGGATAAAACCATCAAACTCTGGGAACTCCCCACCGGAATTCCCAAAGAAACCCTCACGGGACATGGAGGTTCCGTCCGCGCCTTGGCGATCGCCTCCGATGGCAACACCCTCATCAGTGGCAGTTTTGATGAGACAATAAAACTGTGGGATTTGTCCAAAGCGGAATTAATCGATACCCTCACGGACTATACCGGACCCATCTTTTCCCTCGCCATTTCCCCCGATGGTCAAATTCTCGCCCGAGGCGGTGGGGATGGCACGATTACCCTGTGGCAATTCCAAACCAAACAGCCGATTTCGGTCCTCAATGGCAGTTTAGAGGCAGTAGAAGCGATCGTCATCTCCCCCCAACAACTCCTCATCGGAGGCAGTGGCGATGGCAGTATTCAACTCTGGAATTTGGAAACCGGAGAACTGGTGTGGAGTTTGAGCGCCCATTTAGGACCTGTAACCGCAGTGGCGATCGCCCCCGATGGCAACAGTTTTGCTACAGGTAGCGCCGATGGGACGGTCAAAATCTGGCATTTACCCACGGGTAAATTAGTCTGTGCTTTGACGGAAGAAAGTGGGGCCGTGATGTCTTTAGTTTATAGTCCCAATGGAGAAGTTTTGGTCAGTGGTAGTGCCAAAGGGATGGTGAGAATTTTGGAACGGGAGTAGCAACACCGGCGGGGTATAAATCAACCCTCTGTAGGGGCGATTCGCGAATCGCCCGACCGGCGGGGGTTCAAACGATTGGCGGC
>CAYUEH010000636.1:0-3402 GCA_964442465.1 uncultured Laspinema sp.
CCAAATATCCGCGAACTCTTTCCTAGGGGTGACCGGGTATTTGAGTCAATGTAGCGATTTTCAAGATGAATTTTAATCTAAACTTATGGCCAATCAAACCCCTCTAACTGCTCAAAATGATGCGCGCAGCGCCCTAGGGATGGCAGCCCCCGCCTTGATTGGATTATTCCTATTTGTGGCTTTGCCTTTTACCTTAGCGGCAATTTTGTCGTTTACGAATTTACGACTCGGTTCGCCGTTACCTACCCGGTTTATTGGATTAGAACAATATGCCCGAATTTTTAGCGAACCCTCGTTTCGTCGCGCCTTACTCAATAATGCCATTTTTGCCTTGGTAGTCGTGCCTTTGCAAACTGCGATCGCCCTCGGATTAGCCCTCTTACTCAACCGTCCCCTGCGCGGCATGGCAATCTTTCGCACCCTGTTTTTCATGCCGGTGGTTTTTCCAATGGCATTGGTATCCGTGATTTGGATTTTGATTTACGCCCCCGGTGCCAATGGCATGATGAATTCCTTTCTCGACTTAATCACCTTTGGATTATGGGAACCGCGAGATTTTCTCCGTGACCCCTATCTAGCTTTGCCCTCAATTATGCTGCTTTCTATGTGGCAGGGGGTGGGATTTCAAATGGTGATTATCCTAGCGGGTTTACAGTCAATTCCCAGTGATTTATACGAAGCTGCCGCCATTGATGGCAGCAATAAATGGAACCAGTTTCGGCACGTCACCTTACCCCAACTGCGAAATACTTTAATATTCGTCATGTTGGTGACTTCCATTCTGTCATTTCGCCTGTATGACCAAATCGAAATCATGACCAATGGAGGACCGCTGGATGCTACCACCACGGTGATGTATGAAGCGGTATCTGCTGCCTATCAACAGCAAAAAATGGCCAAAGGGGCGGCCATGACAGTGGTCTTTTTCCTAGTCGTTTTGATGATTACCCTCATCCAACGGACTTTGATTAAAGAAGAACGAGCAATTGATTAATTCAAACAAGAGTTAGGGGAATTTCATGATAATTCTCCCCATTTTTAATGTTGTTCAGCATAGAGTTCCATGAAGCCAATTTCCGGACTACCCAAAGAAAAACCCAATCTCGGTGAGCGAGTTGCCAATCAACCTGCTCATCAGGAATTAATGGCCAAGCGCAAAAACCAGCAACGGGTTAGTATCATTCTCAGCTATGTGGTTTTGACGATTTTGGCGTTGCTATTTATTGCGCCGATTTTATTTATGATTATCGGCAGTTTTAAGCCGGATAATCTGGTGTTAGTCGAGGCGGGGTCATTAAAAGCGTTTGTCCCTGATAATCCCTCGTTGCAGAACTATGAGGATGTATTTGCACGAGTTAATTTTACCCGATTTTTCTGGAATTCGATTTTTATTACTGGGGCGATCGTCCTGTTCGGACTCCTGGTCAATTCAATGGCAGCTTATGCCTTTTCGCGCTTGCAGTGGCGGGGACGGGATATAATTTTCCCGGTGATTATCGCGTTAATGATTATCCCTTTTGAAGCCATTGCCGTTCCTCTGTTCTTTCAAATGACTTGGTTAGGATTACGCAATACTTACACCGCCCAAATCATTCCCTTTATTGCCAATGCGTTTTCCATCTATTTATTTTACACCTTTTTTATCGTCTTGCCCAAGGAATTGGAAGAAGCAGCCCGAGTAGATGGGGCGGGTCCAATCCGGACCTTTTTTGAAATTATCGTCCCAGTTTCTAAACCTGTGTTTGCATCGGTAGCGATTCTGACTTTTTTAACCCAATGGGGGTCATTTCTGTGGCCGACGATGATTGCTGTGGGGGAAAGAGTCCGTCCCTTGCCCGTGGCGATCGCTCAATTTCAAACCTTACCTCCCATCCAATGGGGGGATATTATGGCCTTTGGGGTGATGATGGTTGCACCGATGTTAGTGATTTTCTTAATCTTCCAAAAATGGTTTGTTCAGGGGGTTGCTTCTTCGGGTATTAAGGGGTAAAACAACGGCGGGGGTTAAAACGATTGGCGGCCTTGTAGAGGCGCTTCGCGAAGCGCCCCTACAGTCGCTTAAACCCGACTAAAAACACCACTAAAAACACCACCACATCAGAATTGCAGTCGTCTTTAGACGACGTAGGGGCGCTTCGCAAAGCGCCCCTACAGGCGGGGGTTTTAACCCCTGCCGGTTGTTGAAACTATCCAAAAATTAAAACAATGGCAAAAGTAGAATTCGACCACATTTACAAAGTTTATGCCAATGGCTTCACTGCCATGAAAGACCTCTGTTTAACCATTGAAGATGGCGAATTCATGGTGTTTGTTGGACCTTCCGGCTGTGGCAAATCGACCGCCCTGCGGATGTTGGCGGGGTTGGAAGATATTAGTGCAGGTAAATTAATTATCGGTCAGGATGTGGTGAATAATAAAAGCCCCCAAGACCGAAATATTGCGATGGTGTTTCAAAATTATGCCCTGTATCCGCACATGACGGTGCGGCAGAATATGGAATTTCCCCTGCGCATGATGAAAGTGGCGAAAGGGGAACGACAACGACGGGTGATGGAGGCGGCTGAAAAGTTGGGGTTGACCCCTTTGCTGGATAATAAACCTAAACAAATGTCTGGGGGACAACGGCAACGGGTGGCAATGGGACGAGCCATTGTGCGAAACCCAGCGGTGTTTTTAATGGATGAACCACTGTCGAATTTGGATGCCAAAATGCGGGTGCAAATTCGTACAGAAATTGCGGATTTGCAGCGCAAAATGGGAACGACAACGGTATATGTGACGCACGATCAGGTGGAGGCGATGACAATGGGCGATCGCGTGGCAGTGATGCGCTTGGGGGAACTCCAGCAAGTGGCACCGCCTCAAGAGTTATACGACTGCCCCAGGAATGTATTTGTGGCGGGATTTATGGGGTCTCCGGCGATGAATATCTTTCATAGTGAGTTACGCAAAACCGAAAGCGGCCAATTTGCCATCACTTACGGAACCCAACACCTGGCGATCGCCCCGGAAACCTGCGATCGCTACCGGGAAATTGAACACTATATCAACAAACCCATTTTTGCCGGATTGCGTCCCGAAGCCTTTTTAATCGCACATAGCAATACTCCAGCGAGTCATAAAATAGAAGTGGAAGTCACCACGATTGAATCCCTGGGTCATGAAACCATTATCTATTTCAATTCTCCCCTAGCCAAAATTGAAATCCAAGATAAAGATGACCTTGCCAAAGTGTTAGAAAAACCCACCGGAGAGAGTCAATCCATTGCAGTTGCCCGAGTCGGTTCCGCCCAAAAACTGCACCATGCCGACCGCCTCTCCCTCGCCGTCGATACCCGCCAACTCTACCTCTTCGATCGCCACGGCAACGCCATCCTCTAAGTATATTTTCCCAGGACAAGG
>CAYUEH010000637.1:0-3382 GCA_964442465.1 uncultured Laspinema sp.
TATCATCTTGGCAGACTCCCTTCACATAGCCAATATCATGGCATAACAAAGAAATGGTGAAATGCAGCCAATCTTCACAAGAAACCCCGCCTTCGCGGATATGTTTCCCTCGGAGAATTTCCTGCCCGACGAGGGTAACCAAAATGGTATGCTCGACATTATGATAGAGGGCGTCACTGTTGGCAATATTTTCTAAAGCCATGCCACCGGCCCAGGCAATAATGTCGGCATAGTCAGGCTTCAATCCGCCATACATTCGGTAATAGCCGTGGCGTAGTTTTTCAACAAAGTCGGAAATTAATATCTGGGTGATGCTGTACATATCATGTGGTTTCGCCATCAAGGCAGACTATAGGGTGGGAGTGGGAAAAGTTTCCCCGGGTTCCCTGGGTTCGATCGCCCTTGGTGTTCTGTGGACCTTCTCTGTTGCTGTTAGAGTGTACCCCAATCTTCAGGGTCAGGGGGAGTTGGGACGACCACCCAACCTCTGACTTTAGTGGAATGTCAATTGCCCTTGTCTTTACCCATAATATTAATGTTAAATGTCCTTCCAGGCCAGTTGTGTTTTTGAGCCAGAAGGGGCCTTACCCTGGATTCAGAAAGGAGCGATCGCCATCAAGCGGATGTATTTTATTATCGTGGGTGCGGGGCCGGAAGGCTCTAGTTTAGCGGAATTAGCCCTCAATGACGGGCACAAAGTCGCCATCATTGAAGCATCAGAGGAACGGGCCCGCCAGATTGTGGAAAAATATGATGTGGAAGTCTTTCATGGAGATATTGCGATCGGGGGGATATTAGAAGAGGCCCAAGCGGACAAAGCGGATGTCTTGGTTGCCACCACCGGCGATGATTCTGTGAACCTGATGACAATGTTTTTGGGGAAAGACTGCGGAATTAAGACCCTGATTAGTCGCGTCAACCAATCATCCCATCAAGGACTGTTTGAAAAACTGGGAGTGCAGGTGTTGGTCAACCCCGAGGTGATTATCGCCCAACATCTCTATGGCATGGTTAAGGAACGATAACACAAGAGATGGATTAAGGTGCGGCCCTATACGAAGACAATTCTGCGGGATGTGGGTTTAATGCTGCATATCCCCGGAGGCATGGCATTGGTTTCCCTCTGGGTTTGTGTTGCCTTTCGGGAGTTTTATGCGATCGCCCCTTTTTTGTGGACCAGTTTAGTGTCTTTTGCCCTCGGTCAACTGCTCTATCGCAGCGTTCATCAGTATAGCGAGGAAGCGCACCTGCGTCATGCCATGATTACAGTCGCCCTGAGTTGGGGATTAATTCCCTTAGTCGGTGCGATTCCCTTTTTGGCAATTGCCTCCCATCTCGCCCCCTTGCCAGACGCATCCGAGACCGTTATCCTGTTTCAAAACCCCTGGAACGCTATTTTTGAAGCCTTCTCCGGCTTTACCAGTACAGGATTGACAATGGCCCTCAACCCCCGAGAACTGCCCTACTCCTTGCAATGGTGGCGGTCCTTTATGGAATGGGTTGGGGGAGTGGGAACCATCGTCTTGATCCTGTCCGTGCTCGACCCCTCCACCGAACCCTTTCAACTCTATAACGCGGAAGGACGCAGCAGGCGGATTGCCTTGACGGTGAGGGGAACTGTGCGGCGAATTTGGAAAATTTATCTGTTCTACACCGGGGTTTGTATTGCGGTATTGGGGATATTGGGAATGCCTTGGTGGGAAGCCCTCAATCATGGATTGACCGTGATTTCCACGGGGGGTTTTGATGTGACGGGGGAGAGTATGAGCGCTTATTCTCCAGTGATTCAACTGGCGATTGTGCCGATGATGATTGCCGGTGCAGTCGGCTTTGCGATTCACGATCGCCTACTGCGCGATCGCCACTTCTCCCTGTTATGGAAACGGGAAGAATATCGCACCCTCTGGCTGCTATTAGGCGGGGGAACGCTGATTTTGTTGTTAGAAAACTATTGGTTTCAGGGGTCCTTTCTGTGGATTGACAGTCTGTTTCAATGGGTCTCTGCCTTAACCACTTGTGGCTTTAACACCGTAAAAGTGGAAACCTGGAGTGCTAGTGCCAAACTGTTATTAAGTATCGCCATGGCGATCGGAGGGGCTGCGGGATCCACCGTGGGCGGACTGAAAATCAAGCGGGTCCTGACCCTTTATAAAGGCGTCCTCTGGCACTTTCAACGGATTTCTCTGCGACCCCATCAACTGATGCGCTATCAGCTTGATGGTAAATCCTTCGGGGAAGCGGAAGCCTATCGACGCATTGAGGGGGCGGCAGTTTTGGCCGTACTCTGGATCAGTTGGTTCGGCATTGGGGTGATGGTTTTAAACCGTCTGGTTCCCGAGAAATACCAATTAAGCGATACGATTTTTGAAGCCGCTTCCGCACTCAGTGGGGTGGGTTTGTCTACGGGAATTTCTCATCTCGATTTGCAATGGGGTGGGAAACTGGTGTTGATTTTGTTGATGTGGATGGGACGACTGGAGATTATCCCGGTGATGTTGCTCTTCAGCGCCCTTATTGGGAAGATGAAGGCCCGCATTTTTAAAGTTTAGACTGAAAAAATCAAACAGGGAATCATCCAGGCTGAGGCCGTTTTAAGAGCTTTCCCTGGGTTGGGAGGGGGAGGCTTGCGCCTGGGAAATGGCCTCGTCAGAAAATCCCAGTTGATGTAACAAATGCTGCGCTTGCAGTGGTGTCAGGGGGGTGATTTCCTGGAATTGGGCGACCGCAGTTAGCCACTGTTGAAACTCTATCAGACTGACGGGTTTAGAGGCGATCGCCTTCGGTCCTCCTGAACCCTGAGTCAAATCCGCCGATTGAGTTTTCAGCAAGGTAATCAACTCCCGCACCTGTGCCAGTTGTTCCGGAGTTAACCCCTCCAACTCCAGCCGGTCCCTTTCTCCTCCAGAGACTTCTGGATTTCCCTGTCCCGAGAGGCTTTTCCCCTTGGGGTGGCGAGTAGCAATTCCAGCCAGAAATGCCCCCAAAATCGTCCCCGTCCACAATCCCGCAGTACCCCCTTTGAACATCGCGGGACTCTGTTGAACGCGGCACAAGGTATTTAACCATACATAATCACTTGTATTGCACTGTTGGGCATGGGCCAACCATCGCATTTGCCCGCCCCAAAATGAACCCAAGGCACCGGATAATAGGGCGACTGCGGTGCAGACCAACATCCGTTTTTTTGATTTGTTCATAATTATGAATTGGGGTGGCTTGAGGGTCAATACTCAACCAGACATTCCTTGCTTTAACTTAAGAATCTGGGACACTGGATTCGGTTTCCGGTTGAGGGTTGGGGTTTTTTCTGTTTTGGAACCGGAGGACCCCACCCTAACCCTCCCCAAGACATCGGGGAGGGGACCGGAGGACCGGAGGACCG
>CAYUEH010000638.1:0-3380 GCA_964442465.1 uncultured Laspinema sp.
CACTCATGAGAGGCGATCGCACCTGTATAGAGGTTGGTCCAACCTATTTCTTCTTTCTTCAAAGTGACGCGAGATCGCGCTGGCGCGTGAACTCTCCACCCACTCATTCCTCTTTGACGCGCGGTAAGCGGAAGCTCTCCCGTAGGGAATCGCGCGTCAAAAGAGGACCCCACCCTAACCCGGACCAAGACATCACCGGAGGGGACCGGAGTAAGTCCTCCCAATGCTAGATAGCCAAATGCCCTAAACTGGGGTAACTTGAGCTCATACATTTAGACTCATAAAATTTGATATAAGCTTTAATCAACCTTTCAAAATCGGCATTATGGCAAAACGAGTATTCCGAGTAGGGCTGTTATTGGTCTTGCAATTTACCCTTGCCTGTTGCTGGTGGACGCCAGAGGCATTGGCCCTAACCGAAGAGCAGCAGTTGATTTCGCAAGCGTGGCGGATCGTGAACTACTCTTATGTAGATGAGAGCTTTAACCATCAAAATTGGTGGTTCGTGCGGCAAAAGGCACTGAAACATCCCCTATCCAATCGCGCAGAAACTTATGAGCAGATTCAAAAAATGCTCGCGAGTTTGGATGACCCCTTTACCCGATTATTAAAACCCGATCAGTATCGCAGTTTACAAGTGAATACCTCCGGAGAGTTAACGGGGGTGGGTTTACAAATTGCCCTAGATGAGGAGACGGGAACCGTCGCCGTGATTGCCCCGATTGATGGGTCCCCCGGTCAGAAAGCGGGATTACTCCCGGGCGATCGCATTCTGAAAATTGAAGGCACCTCTACGGTGGGTTTAACCTTAGATGAAGCCGCAGCAAGAATGCGAGGCCCCGTTGGCACCACAGTCACCCTCACCATTAGACGAGCAGAAACTCAAACGGTGGAAGAGGTTCCTCTAGTCCGGGAGTTGATTGCCTTAAACCCCGTCACCTCAAAATTGCAGCCCACCCCCGATGGTCGTTCCGTGGGCTACATTCGGCTGAGTCAATTCAACGCCAATGCCGCAACGGAAATTGCCCAGACGGTGCAGGCGTTTGAGGAACAAGGGGCGGATGCCTACATTCTCGACTTGCGGAGTAATCCCGGGGGACTCTTACAAGCGGGGATAGAAATAGCCCGATTGTGGCTCGATGGAGGTACGATAGTCTATACAGTGAACCGGCAAGGCATAGTCGGCAGCTTTGAAGCGATGGATGAAGCATTGACCGACGATCCCTTAGTCGTGTTAGTCGATCGCGGAACTGCCAGCGCCAGTGAAATTCTGGCCGGTGCTCTACAGGATAATGGACGAGCCTTGTTGGTGGGAGAAAAAACGTTTGGCAAGGGGTTGATTCAGTCCCTATTTGACTTAGCCGATGGTTCGGGATTAGCCGTAACCGTGGCGAAGTACGAAACGCCAAATCACCGGGATATCCATAAGTTGGGGATCGTTCCGGATCAAGAGGTGGCATTAGATCCGATATCGCGCGATCGCTTGGCAACGGAGTTTGATCGCCAATATCAAGCGGCATTGGACTTACTCATTGATCCCAAGGTGGTGGCAGGTGTGCAATAGGGTTGGGGCGGTTGTCCAGATCCACCAGGGTGCTTAAGGGACTCGGCTGTACCTGGGCAGGGGTCGTCATGGGTCCCGTTGGAACCGCCGGAGGCGGTTTAAGGGTCTAAACCGTTTAATGGATTTAAAATCCCGGGTTTAGGGGCGATCGCCCCTAAATCCGTTCGGGAGTGATGGACGCCGGTTTGACCAAGGACAAGTCCCACTCCCTCACCCGGGACGATCCGGATTGAAAAGTGACACATCCGCAAAGCCAACTTGGAGAGGACCTCGGTAAGGTGATTCTAGTGGGTTATGGAAGAGGATGAAACAGTATGAATCCTGGCTTTTTTGGTCATCAGCAACATAGAAATAGCTATCCCTGCACTCCGGATTCGGCTTTGACAAATCAAGGGTCGGGTCTGGTTAAGGGGCCTGCACGGAGCAAACCCCAGGGCAGGTCTACCTGGAAAGGCCCATCCCCGAGTGGGGTGGCGTCCCAAGGATTATCCCCGCAACAGTTACGTCAACAAGCGAGTTTGACCCTTCAACGGGGAGACTATGCCGGGGCGATCGCCCTGCTGAGTTCGTTAGTCTCTCAGAATCTCGCCAGTGCCATTGACTACAACAATCGGGGGTTGATGTATTTTCAAAGCGGTGAGTATGAGAAAGCCCTGGCTGATTATAACCATGCCATCAAGCTCGATTCTCAACTGTCCCAAGCCTACAACAATCGGGGCAATTGCTATGCCGCTTTAGGGTTGCGGGTAGAGGCAACCCTGGACTATGATATGGCGATCGACCTGAATCCGTTTAACGTGCGGGCCCTGCTCAATCAGGGGATCACCTTGCGGGAAATGGAAATCTATGAATTGGCGATCGAGAATTTTGAAATAGCCTTGGGACTCGGGCAAATTGAAGGGCATATCTTTGCTGAACGAGGCCGGACCTATCATGTGATGGGAGAATGGAATGCGGCGATCGCCGACTATCGACGGGCCCTGGAATTTCTGCCCGAGTCTACCGCTTCATCCCCTGAAGTTTCCACCCGGTTGCGATCGCTGGTCAAAAATTGGATTCATGAACTGATTGGGTCTTCCAACACCGATCCCCATTCCTAAGCCAGAGTTTCAACTGTAGCCCTCATCCTACTTCCTCGGATAAAAACCGTTAGGAAAGCATAACCGGCAAAATATGCCAAGGTTATGCTATTTTTGTCAGCCTGCTCTTACCCTGCCAGCCTTGTTAAAGGTTTAACGCTTCACTGGGGCAGTCGGTTTATTTATCAATCACAATTTGAACCTTATTGGGATCGACCCGATAGCTGTGTTCTTCCATAATACTCGTCGCTTGTTCCGGAGCCATCAACCGTTGCAGTTCGCCTTGCAAGCGATTCACGCGGGTTTCAACATGGTTGACTTCAGCCCGAATATCTTGTAAATCTTGCTGACGAGACTGTTGATACGGCAGCAGGGTGATCACCGCAGAGACAGCAACCACCGAAAGCACCGCGTTGACAGCTAACTTCACCGTGGTTTCAGCGGCGATCGCCCGGTAAAGATGTCGCCGTTGGTGCTGTTGCGACAACCCGCGTCTTTTTGGACGTCGCGTTTCCACAGGTATTAAATGGGGCGTTGAGGGTTGAATTGCATTCATGAGAGTGACTATCCCTTACCTTGCCTGAAATATCAGTTTCAATTCAAAAAAAAGCGTTTACCCGATCTAAACCCGGGCTTTGTGGTTGCGCGGCAGGACGAGCGCGTATCCCACCTGAATTCTACTCCCTTGTTTAAAGATCAACAGCCTACCTTAAGACTTTTTTTTGAAAAAGGCTTGC
>CAYUEH010000639.1:0-3377 GCA_964442465.1 uncultured Laspinema sp.
CTATCCAAGATAACTGGTTGACCGATGGACTACGGTCGATCCGATTCAATCTTTTGTTGTGAGAAGTAATAGGGAGTTTCATTCGTTGTATCTAATCAACTCGGTTACTTTTAGTCTTAGCATTCCTAAATAGCTTGGGCAATCTGTCTCAGGGAATAGGATAAACCTAGCAAAGACTTATAGTTTTTATCAGGTATAGCTCCAAGGAGGGATTTTAGGGTGATGATCATGCCCAATTTGAGACGCTTCTCTATTTCCACTCTAACTTTTTAGTTAGGCTTGTATAAATGCTTGACTCCTGTAACCCTTAATATTTCAAGGATGCGTGATTTCTGCTCCTCTCCCTCTCCCTCTCCAGGTAGAGAGGGAATAAAAAATCATCGCGTGAGACAACGGAGTAGCACGGGTCGCTTAAAATAAAATAAATTTCACCAGATGCCTGCACTGCAATGTTTTTTTATCCAAAAAAAATAGGAGTGGCTCCCATTACCAACTCCTCTGATTCACCCCCGTCTTGAACTGTTCCGTCAACAACCCTCCGTTAAACCTGTTAACTTTAAGGGGAGTCCTTTTGCCGTATTTGAGATGGGAAGGGGTCCAGACTAATCAGCTCATTTACCTAAAAGCGATTAGAATCATCCTCCCAAGTAGCAGTAGAAAACGCCTCTGGATAAAGCTGGGAGACCTCAATTTCTTCTACCGGAGTTACCCGCAAATCAGCTTTGATGTCATAGTATTGGTCTGACTCGATTGCGTAGGGAAGCTCACTTAAGCCTTCCCCTTCTCCAATCGCCTGCCGATTGACGGCCCATTTCACCTGTTCGGGTGGGTCATCTATCCCTGAATCCTCGACAGGATAAGGGTATCCATAATTGCGTTCGTAGGCTTCCCGACGGGCCGTCAATGCCTGTAATTCTCGATATGTTTCGGACTCAAATTCCTGGATTTGTTGGGCTGTATATCCACGCGATAAATACTGCCCCTTGAACTTTTCTTTCATGGACCCATCTGCATTGTAGTGGGCCTGGATCTCCCTCGGGGCGATCGCATATCCCGCCTTCTGGGGTTCTCTAGCTTCAAGGCTTTTTTGAGTGTTTGAGGCATCCCGGGCTTGATTATATAAAGCTCTAAAATTTCTTAGATCCATCGCTTAACTCTTTTGTGCCTTCCTAATGAATTTTATTAAATTATACGTTTTTTTGTGAGGCTCACCCACTGGAGCAAGTCATGATAAACTTTCAACATTTTGATAACAAGCTCAACGACTGGATTTATATCAATGCCGAGGGAGAATCTCCTGAAATTTTGACGGAATCTCTGGAGAACACCATGCTAGAGGCTATTTTCCCGGAGGCTCCTGAAGGCACGTTCAGTATCGGGGAAATCCAAAACTCGACCACTCCGGAGGATTTAGAGAAGCACCCTAACAAACATAAACTGCTCCTCGCCTCCGGAAAACGGCTGGTTTATGGCCCCCAAGATTATAAGCAAGCACTCGATCGCATCTTGCCCGACGAAAAAGATAAAGCGGCTTATGCGTCACTATTCATCGGCAGTTGCTTGGACACTTTAAACAGCCGACAAGTCCGAATCTTAATAGTGGAGGATGACCGGGAATCTCCACAAGCCGGGGAAAATGGCGGAATTTTGCCCAATTCGGTGGCTTTAGCCCAAGTCGGTGACTCCCACGGCAAAATTTCTCCGGCCCTCGCTCGTTCGTGGGATACCCTCGATGCTAAACTTCAAAATGGCCCCCGAATTGATGGACAGCCGGATGAAATTATCCGCCATGTCGTACAACATCGAGCCTTTTTTCCAGACTTTCCAGGGGAAGCCAAAATTGCCAAAGGAACACTCGCACCCAAATCTTTAGATGAGTTCGACCCCAGTCAACAGCAACCTCTAGACTTAATCCTGCCCCGTTCCAGTTTCAAAGGAGGAACCACAAAACCAGCCGTGGGACTCTACGAAGTTTCGATGTGGATGGGAGTCAAAGCCATTTCGGAGTGGACCCTAACTTCGACAGCGGAAGCAGGGTTGGAAAGAGATACCCTGCGAACCCTAGAAAAAAAGGCCGCTTTTCTGAGTGTCGAATCGAGCGATCCCCGGAAGGTGGCACAGATTTACTGCGAAACTTACGAAAAAGCCCAAGCAGCCCGTTTAGTAAATGCCATCACCGAGGACAAGCAAAATATCTCTTCACAAGATTCTGAACCCGCCTCAACAGAACAGACTTTTTACAAAATTCTGAAAGCTGAGTTAGCTGGGGGTCATTCTCAACTCCTCGAATCCAAGTATGTCCGTGATAAGCTCGATGAGTTCCTCCGGTCTTCTCGCCTAGAAATAGCCACCGGCGGAGCAATTAAGTGGGATAGGGCCAGCATCATCATCCCCTCAAAAGATCTGAACGACGACCAGGTTTGCGTTCCCAAATTTGATTATGGCAACGAAATCCTGGGATTCCGTTCTCCCCTGCTCTATGAAGATGCGATCGCCATCCAAACCAATACCTTTACGACGGACCTCCTCGACCCCGAGGGGCGTCCACTTGTGGGAGTCGCGGTGGTCAGTGATGAGTCCTATCCTGAATACTTGGCCCGCACCATAGAAGAAATATCCCAGCGCTCGGTTATCTCGTTTGAAACTTTACGCGATCGCCCTACGATTGCCCAGGATGAAAGCGTTCGGGATTATGCACTCCGGTTGTTTGCCGAAGAATTTATCAAAATTGAAGCCCAAACTCAATTTCAAAAAGACCCAACAGCTTTACAGTCGTCGGAGCGTACCGACCTGGAAACTCAATTACAGCAACATTTGCATAAGCTGGAAAACACCCTAAAACATCAAACCTACGCTCAGGCAGCCGGGGAAGATTACGACGGAGATTCCAAATCCTTTGCGCTTGCCGCTTCCTATCCAAAAACGACCGCCTACCTAAAACAACAACAACATCCACACCACGCTCACCCACCCACCCCCAAACCCAAGAAGGCTTCCTTTGTTGAATCTGATGGCTCTGGTTCCCCGCTTACCAAAATAGCGCTGCATATGGCCAACCATTGGGTCGGGATTGCCAATAATCAAGTTAAAGCAGCACGCTGTGTGGAAGAAGAAGTTGAAGTTTTGAGAGACTATGGATCCATTTTAGAGCAGCAAGGCTATCTGCGTCAAATTAGCTCCCATTACCAAAATTTACTGCAAGTCGATCGCCAGGCTTCTCAGGCGAGCCAGCGGCTCCCGGATGAAGTTCGATCTGACGTGGAATCTTTCGCCGCACTACCGCTGATTGTCCTACCGGAGCAAGTTAAGGAAAAGTTAGAGGGATATCGGCAATTTATTCGGTTTAAAGTCGTACCCCCGCTACTCATTCAAAACCA
>CAYUEH010000640.1:0-3372 GCA_964442465.1 uncultured Laspinema sp.
CTACAGGGTTACTACAGCAGTTCCAAAGAATTTTGCACCTTTCACCCCGAGGAACTGTATCGTTTATCCCTGTGCGGTTTACAGGAACCCACTTCCAAAGCGATCGCCAATCTGGACTTATCGGATACCCTGGAATTTCTGGGCGCTGAATTCAACCTCAGCGATCGCGAAGACGAAATCACCAGCTACGAACAACTTTACACCACCTTAGTCGCCAACGAACCCGAACCCGTTCGACACTTTAACCTGCAATTTACCACCCCGACTGCTTTTTCCCAACAACAGGTTTATTTACCATTACCTGTTCCTGCTTTGATGTTCCAAAGTTGGTTGATGCGGTGGAACGAATTTGGGCCGGTTTACCTGGGGAGTGATGAACTGATTGCTTATTTAAGTCAGGCGATCGCCCTTTCCAGACATAAACTTTCCACCCGTTCGTTTCAAGTTCATCGTAGTTCTATCAGCGGTTTTGTGGGCGATGTCACTCTAAAAACTCGCACCCGCGCCGACCCATTATTAGCAAATGTCGCTCACTTGCTCATTCGCTATGGTGAATTTGCCGGAACGGGTATCAAAACCCGCTTAGGCATGGGACAAACTTACATCAATTCAACTCATCATCAGACTACTAACCATGATTAATAACCTCATTTCTACCGTCGGTACGAGCCTGTTAAAACCCAACTTAAAAGGACTCCCTTCATCGGAAGGTTATGAAAGTTGGTTAGAAAGACAACCCCCAGGCGATCGCGGCTATCTTTCTTTGGAACTAACTCAAAACCTCAAACAGGCTTTAGAACATCAGGAATGGAAGCAGGTAGCGGAATTATTAGCGACTATTCCAGCAACAGTTCGTTTGTGTGGAGCGGAAATTAATTCCATTGCCGACTTAATTTTTCGGCAATATTGCTCGGAAAAATCTTTATTGGTATTCTGTCATTCCGCTACTGATGAAGGACGCCAGATTGCCGAAGTTTTAGATTGTTACTATAAGGCTAAGGGATATTTGACGCAAAAACAGGAAATCGAACACCTCCAAGACAAAGACCCCAAACTGTTTCGGACAAAAGGACTGCGTAATTTGGCAAAAGAAATGGGGAAAATTGTGCAAGAACGACAGGCTCGGTTTTGTGCAATTAATGCCACAGGTGGCTACAAAGCACAAATTGCTATAGCAGTGCTGATGGGACAAGCCCTAGGAATTCCTGTTTATTATAAGCACGAGCTATTTAGCGAAATTATTGCGTTCCCGCCGATGCCAATTTCTTTAGATTTTCCCCTGTGGTTAGAAAAAAGTGGTTTGTTGACTGCTTTGGATCGGGGTGAAATTATCACATCCCTAGAAGTTGAAGAAGATTGGGATGAGCGCCTCGAACCCTTGGTTGAGCGAATTGAAATGGATAGGAAGGAGTATTTAGAACTCTCCGCAACAGGGCAAATTTTTCATGAAACATTCAAAGGGCGATTTGAGTCGGATTTGGACCGGATATTGCCACCGCCAGTCCCTGCTACGGAGAAAATTAGACCTCGCTTACCTCGCCATAGCTGGGGTAATGCAGAAAACCCCATTCTTAATTTTCTTCAGAAAGTTATTAATAACTCTCCTTACGTTCGCGCTTGTCGCACTGACTATTGGAATCCGGATTTGCCGTCGCCCGTTTTATTTCGGATGAAAGGCGAGGAAATTGAAGGGAGTTTTAGTAAGGGAACTTGGACTGTAAAATTTATTGTTGAAACCTCAGCGACAACAAGGGGACAGTCTTTAGCTTGTGTTGCAGATTTGAATCGCTCTCTTCAGAATTTTACCTGAAGACTCCTTAAACTTGATGCCGTTTAGTTCAGTAATTTGGAGAATGACCATGAAAGCCATTTCATTTTTAGGCTATAATCCCCGAGGATATATAGAAACCACTTATCTGAATCCTACGGGAGAATTGAAATACAAGACTCAATTTTTTCAAGAGGCATTAGTTGAGTTTTATCATCCAGAAGTGCTCTATGTCTTGCTGACCAAAACAGCAGAAACAGGAATTCCCCAAGGAGAAACCGTCTCCAGTTGGGAAACCCTTCAAAACCGATTAGAGGGTCGGGTAAATTTGCAGCCGATTTTTAACGTCCCCGAGGGACATACCCAAGCCGATATCTGGGACTTATTTAATCTATTAACGGGCTGTTTACAACAAAAAGATTCTGTGTTGTTTGATATCACTCATGGGTTTCGCTCTTTACCCGTCCTCTCCTTAATCGCCGTTAGTTTCTTGCGAGTGGTTCGGCAAGTCAAAATTGAAGGCTTAATCTACGGGGCCTTTGATGCCAAAAATAAAGAAACCAATGAAACTCCCACCTTTGATTTACTGCCGATGGTTAGTTTGCTAGAGTGGACAACCGCAACAGACCAATTTTTGAAAACGGGTAATGGGCAGGAATTAGCCAGTTTGCTAGGCCAGAGTGACGAGGAAGCTAATCAAAATTTAGCCCAAAGTATTAATGCCATTTCTGGAGGATTGCAACTGTTACGCCCGATGGATGTGATGCTTGAATCCGCAGCGTTATCGATTAATATTGAGAAGGCTGCTTCCAATATTGCTCAGTCAGTCCCGCCATTTGTTACCTTGCTGAAGCGGATAGAACAAGATTATGGAAATTTTGCCTTAGCCAATCCCACGGATTATACCACCCAGGCTAAAGAGAGTTTATTGCAAGAGTTGAAAATCATAAACTGGTATGAAGAGAAAGGGCAATTTGTCCAAGCTCTCTGTTTAGCACGAGAATGGTTGCCTTCTTTACTCTGCTATCATTTTAATCTTGACCCTTTGGTTAACTACCCCAATCGAAGTGAAATGGAGCTTTTACTAACGGGTGGAAAAATAAAAGACTCTGAAGGAAAAACGATTAAAGAGTCTCAGTATTTAGAGGATTGGAATAAAATCCCCAAATCTCAGAGGAAACAGTTAACTAACCTCTGGGGAGGAAGTTTTAATTTTGCTAATTTACGAAATGACGTTCTGCACGCAGGCTTCCGAAAAAATCCTAGAGATGCAAAACAAATTGAGCAAGAGGCAAAGCAAATCATCGCAGAACTTCAAGCTCTTAAAAATACTTGGAAGTTAGAAGAGTAAAATTCTAGCTTTTTCCTTAACCCGGTGCGTCAGCAAACAGCAGGATAAAACCCGATCGCCTGTTTATCTGACGCACCCTACCCATTAAGCCTCGGTTCTTTCGTTCAACCAGGCGACGAGATCCGCTTCATTGGTAAAATCCAATAGGGCCTCGCTCAACTCCTCTAACTGGGGAGTCGATAACTCTCGGACTGCCAAATCTAACTCGGGAGAAATGCCTCCGCAACGGCGATTGAGTTGACGCTGAACCAGG
>CAYUEH010000641.1:0-3362 GCA_964442465.1 uncultured Laspinema sp.
GCGATCGCTTTCCCCACTGCTTTGGTTAAATCCTGATTTTCTAAGGAGACTCCCTTATCCCCTCTGCTATCAATTAACGCATCAATGGCATTGGCGGTATTGCCTGCGGCTACATTTCCTAATGCTGTAGAGAAAACGAACCCCACACCACTAAGTACCGAACTAACTGCCACACCACTCAGTCCCGAAGCAAGTGCCACACCACCCAAGACGCAGCCGCCACCGATGGTTAGTTTTACGAGCGAGCGCCTTACATCCATAAATCATTCCCTCACACTTGAGATTATTTTAGCTGAGGCGCAATTTCCTGTGGCTATTTTCATGGACACGCCGACGCTGAGGGGGTCTTGGCCGATAAGGGATTGCTGTTCGGGCAATCGCTGTCTGGTTTGTAAGGTTTCCAAAACAGCGTTGAGGTTATTTTGCCACAGTTGCGATGGCCTCAGCCATAAACCAAGAAACACATGGATGCACAGAATTCCTTGGTCATCCGGGGAGAGAAACTGATAACCTCCCTCCTCCAAATAATCCTTAGAAAACTGGCAACACTTAAACCCTGAACATTCCGGCGATTCCCCCGCGATATTTCCCAGGCTTTCCCCTCACCCACCACTCCTCAAAGTTGCCCCAGTATTTCCCAGGCTTTCCCCTCACCCATCAACTCTCAAATTTGCCCTAGTTCAACTGAGTCTCGCGCAAGGCTCTCGTCAATTTTCCCCGGTCATTCTTCCACAACTCCCTGCTCCTGACTCAACCCCCTCCATCGTTTCAATGTTGATATTATTTAATTACTGATTCCCAATGATTTTTCCCTCCTAGAGAGGGATTTTGCTGATTTTCCCTGAAATTGTGGTTCTGTCTGTCCCGACAGTGTAGGTACAACGTAGGTACGAATATTAAGGTTTATTACAATTGCCGTGGATACAGATTAGCCTACAGATGTTGCTATTTCCGCTTAAAATCCCTCTCAGAGAGGGTTTTTTTTAGCCAAATCTTGCCTATCCCGCGCTGGCCCGGTTCCCCCTGGTTGGCCCACACTTGGCCCCCGGGTTTTTTCATCTCCCCGGGCAGAGCAATGGTATGTCATTGTGCCTACAGATTTTTTGGAGTGTTTTCCAGTTTGCAGGCATCCCTCAAACACCTGAGTTAATTTGTTTACCCCCATTTGACGATTTTAGGTCCGATATGCTATGCCAAAAACGCCGATGCTTCAAGGAAAAGACAGGTCTTTTTAGTCTCTAGTTTGCAGCTACAATTGAACCAAATAATTTAACAATTGCTGTACCCACCAACGTAGCAAAGCATCCCTGAGAACAGATGGAATCCCCCGGTTGCCGATCGCACCCCAGGTCTGGATGAGGGAATCTTCGGTTAGCCATCGCACCCCAGGTCTGAATGAGGGAATCTTCGGTTAGCCATCGCATCAAGAGGCTGAATGAGGGCATCTCAGGTTAGCCACCGCATCCTTAGCCTGGATGATGGAATCCCCGGTTGACCGAGGCATCCTTCAACTTACTTCACTCGCGGAAAGAAGCGTGAGGACCGTTGGAGCTTTTAGGGTTTTATCGAACCATTACATCAGCTATTTTCTACTTGACCACCGTTTCAAATACTCGGGTCAAAAATAATCCCCGAACGCCAGAAAAGGCGCTATAGCTAACCTTTCTCTCAACCACTTCGTCGCCACACCTTCTCTAAACCCCTTTGAATGATTTTTATTCCTCCCAAACCAGTTCCCTTGCTCTCCCTTAATTACCCCCATTGTTTCAAGGCTGACATTATTTAATTACTGATGGACAATCAATTTTCCCTCGGTAGGGAGGGATTTTGATGATTTTCCCTGTGGCTGTCATCCCTTTTGTCCCGACAGCGTAGACACAATTATTACAGTTTGTTACAATTTACGTCAGCACAAACCAGCTTACAGATGTTGCTATTCCCCCAAAAAATCCCTCGGTAGGGAGGGAGTTTTCCCAATAAACCGGGTTTATCCCGCCCTGACCCAGTTATCCGATTTTGGCCCACACTTGGCCCACGGTTTTTTACCATCCCCCGGCAGAGCAATGGTATGTCATTGTGTCCACAGTTTTTTTAAGGGGTTATCGATTCCCTAACCACCTTGACCAACCCTCTAGCAGCAATTCTCGGCTGATTTGACGATTTTATGAGGAAATGCTACGCCTCAATTCCCCACTATTCCTGGATTGAGTCATCACCCCATTTTTAGCAATGTTCCCACAATTAGGCAAAGGCTTTTATAAGGTGCGTCAGAACACTTGTGGTAACACCTATTATCAAGGGATTTCCCGGCCTTTATCAGAACCCCTTAAAAATCTTCCCCAAGTTAGAGTGCTCAAGCCCTGCCAATTTTTACCCTGAAAATGGGGTTGACCATCCTAGCCATCATGATTGGGAAAGTTACCAAAGGAAATAATTTCACGGGCCTCCTGAGCTATGTCCTCGACAAACCTGGAGCCAAATATATTGGGGCCAGTCAGCTTTCAGGTGAACAGTCCAGCCAATGGGCTGCTCAATTCATGCGGGTTGCCGCCAAACGACGCCGCACGGAATACCCCGTGGCCCACTACAGCTTTAGCCCCCATCCCAATCAGCCAATGGCGGACGAGACGGCCTATCGGTATGCCCAAAAGTTTTGTCAGCGCATGGGCCATGAAAATTGTCAGTGGTTGTTGGTCAGGCATACCGACACCAAAACCGAGAACGGCCAAGACCGGGACCATTTTCATTTGGTGGTGAACCGGGTGACGATAGATGGCACTCGCACGGTCAGCAGCTTCAATGACTGGTATCGTTCTCAGGCAGCCCACCGAGCGCTGAGTGAAGAGTTTGATTTACACCGGGTCCCCTCGGTATGGGAGACGGATCGCCGCAGCCCCTCCACCGGCCAAATCAGAAGAGTGCGACGGCAAAACCGAGAGTACGCCGAAGGAAAACGCTCAACACCCGCCGACCCGATTATCTTGACTGAACTGCAAGACCGAATTGATAAATACTGCCAGGACCGGCTCAGGTTACAGGATTTGGTAAAACTACTGCTAGAGGACGGGGTAGGCGTTCGGATTCAGCCCGCTTCAAATGGAGGGTTAGGAATTTCTTATCAACTGGGTTCGGTTGCCGTGGCGGGAAGTTCATTGGGTCGAGCCTATACGGTAAAAGGATTACAGCAGCGCCGGGGCGTCGCTTATAAGCCTGCCTATGACGACCCGGTTCTCAAGCTGTTTTTAAAAGACGAATGGTATGATTGGCGCTATATTGACAAGAACCGAAATCGTCCCAGAATCCGACAAAAACCCACTTCACCAGAACCGACTCCAGGCGATCTCCAAGAACCCGCCCAAAAA
>CAYUEH010000642.1:0-3357 GCA_964442465.1 uncultured Laspinema sp.
TGCGACTGGTGATGCCGATCGCCGGGGCGATTTCGTTGACGTTGATTTTAGAATGGCTGGTTCAAAAATTGCGGACGACGCGGGCCAAAAACTCTAAATTTATATGGGGAATAACGGCGACTGCCTTGTTGACAATTTTGCTAATCTATCCGATTCTTTTAAGAAAATTTCCCGATGTAGATTACAAAATTGGCAAATTTTCACCCCTCTATGAATTTTTAGCCACCCAACCGAAAGATACCTTAATTGCTGCCATTGCTGAAGAAACCGATAATCTACCCGCCTTTACCAATCGGTCTATTTTGGTCAGTCCTAGCTATGTAATTGGCTATCATCAGACCTATTATCAAGAACTCAATCAACGGGCAATAGAACTTTTGAGCGCTCAATATAGTGAAAATTTGGATGCGGTCCAGCAATTGATTCAAAAGTATGGGATTGATTTATGGATTGTAGAACGGTCCGCCTTTACCCCGGAGTATTTAGACAAAAGCCCGTGGTTGCGCCGCTTTCAACTGACCGAAACTCAACCGCTTTTTAAGGCCGCCCAACAAGCGGAGGCAGCACTCAAACGGGGAACAGTTCCGGCATTAGTAAAAGCGATCGCCCCTTGTACTCAGTTTGAAACGGGCGATTTTGTTGTACTCCAGGCGGAGTGTCTGACGAAGCGTCGCCGTTAGCGATCCCCCAAATTTACGGCGATCGCTCCCTTATTTTTTCCCTTTTCCCGAGGGGAACTGATCGATCTGCGCGGAACCATAAAAGACGATTTCTTGGTTTTGCAGTCGAATCCGATCCACCCGCAATTGGCTTCCCTCTAAGGCAAATTTATCTAAGTCCAGCAGGTCATTGACATGATTAATCAACTCCTTGCCGAGATCAACCGCCTTCTCGTCTCCGCCATAACTGACTTCGATAAATTGGATTTTTCTACGTTCTTCCACCTGAACGCTGGCGGTCATATCCAGGGCGATCGTTGTGTCAGAGTTGCCTAGACTCACTTGCGACAAAATTTGAATTCTCTTATCTGGGGTGAGGTTGACCTGAGTTTGGTGAAAATTCAGGGACTCCCCTTGATACTGTAATCTTTGAAGTTTTTCGACTACAAACGGTGTATTAAAAGAACTGTTTAAGTCAGATTCAGTTAAAACCACTCTCATGCTGGCGCTGGTGGGTCGTCGTAACTGGACTTGACCGGCAAAAATTGCGCCAATATCAATGGCAACGGCTTGCAAGTACAATTCCATGTTCTCGATCCGCAGGCCATTATACATCAGCATTCCTTTGCCAATGAAGTCAAAGCCATCGACGCTGCCCTGCAACAGCTTTGTTACGGGTTCTGCTCGGACATTGGCTTCAACTTTTTCAGATTTCTTGAACAACGCAGCGATCGCTGTTCCCGCTACTTTACTAACGAGAGCATCACCACTTTGATTTTGAAACGGTTTACTGCCAAACAATGAGGATACCATTTTTTTGCAGGGTTGTTTACTGCTCCATTATAACGGTTCATTACAAAATGTAAACTTTTGTGATGGTTATGGACACCATAAGGGAAACCAGGGGTGACCCGGAGGAAGAGGAGGAAAATTGGGGAATTGATGGGGGTTGATTCTGAGTCCCTAAACGCCTTAAACCTACGCCCAGTAGCCCGTTCACTTTTTTAATTCCTCTTATAACCAGGCTCGCGTCCCCGGAAAGATTGGGTGGGGCCTTTACCCAGATTGGAGGAGACTCCACTGAAAACATCTACCTTTTTAAGGAGAAATCCCAGCAGAAATCCGCTCCCTAGTTCATCCTTCCGACGTTCTGCGTTCTCCCAAAGGCGTCCCTTCCACACAAGCCCCTTCCAGTCTGGCTCCCAGCCACTCTGTTTGCTCCATCGTGGCACAGAGCAAGTTGGACCCGGTTAAATTGGACCCACAGAAGATGGCCCCATTGAGAATAGCTTCTTCTAAGTCAGCAGAGGATAAGTCGGCACCGGAAAGGTTGGCGGAAGTCAGTTCCGCCCCTTGTAGGATGGCGCGATTCAGCAGGGTCCCGCGCAAATCTGCACCGCGCAAGTCTATGCCGCTCAAATCCAATTGACTACAGACGGACCCGGCTAAAAAAGCCCCAGCAAAGCTGGCATCGCGCAGGTTGGCATCGACTAAAATCGCCCCGCGCAAGTCGGCATTCCGACAATCGGCCCCAGATAAAATGGCCCCAGTGAGGTCGGCACCCCGTAAGTTGGCCCTTAATTGGGCCCCCCGCAGGTCGGCCCCGGAGAGATTGGCTCCCATTAAATTGGCCCCTTGCAAGTTAGCCTGGGCCAAATGAGCGCCGCTTAAGTCGGCACCGGAAAGCTCGGCATTTTGCAAATCTTTAATTTTTCCTTGTCGAATCGCTTCTAAATCCATGAGAGTTGGGTGAGTGAGTGAATGGGGGAAGATGTTTGTAGTAACGACTTTAGTCGTTGCTCTCGTGTGATGGTTATGCCATCACACGAGCAATTCTAGAGTCTATTGTCTACCGGCTTGGGGACTGGAGGTAGAGCTTCCAACAGAACGTTACAGCCCAAATTCCGCAGGTAAAATAGGACAGACAGAATATTTTTAAACTAAGACAGGGATAGGATCTTCTGTTAGAGTACAATATCTTAACCACTTGGGCATAGTAGCAGGCATTATAGCGGTTCCCGGACTCATGAAGTACAGAGGCTATTCAGGAGTGCGAGCATCTTGCTCGCTTTCTTTAAATAGCGAGCAAGATGCTCGCACTCCAAAAACGTACCTCATAACTATGGGAACCGCTATATAAATCGGGTTAGACTGGTAGAAATCATCAATCGAGAGCTAGGGAGCCACCCCCTAGAACTCGTGAGTCCGGGAATCATAGTCACAGCGATGATTATCAACGGTTTAGGCTTGGTGAGTGCCCCGTTGGACCTATTTGAGAAGTTCTTTGAGGGAAAAGCGACAGAACACCTATTGTGCGAGGGGATCACTCCAAAACATCTCAATGATGACCGACTGGAGAGAGTTCTCCACGCCCTCTATGAAGCAAGACTGACTCAACTGTTTGTTAAAATTGCCATGAATGCTGCGGAAAAAGAAGGAGTTAACACAGAAATCTTACACAAGGTCAGCACTAGCACAGGCCAAAAAGTTGATTAAGAACCAATTGGGTAAACCCACCGCCACTCAAACTTTAAGATGGGTTTTCCAATGCTTTCAATCGATTCATCTACTGACCCTTAATGGATGTCCAAAAATTACTCACGTAACCGAGGAACGGCAATGGATACTTCAGTTTCTTGGAGCCTGTTGCCAGAAATATTATACTAAATCCGGTTGATAAAATCATTAAAAATTGTAG
>CAYUEH010000643.1:0-1883 GCA_964442465.1 uncultured Laspinema sp.
ATAATTCGGCCTGCGGTGGTGTGAATATATTGGGACAGGATATTGCCATTGGCATCTTCTCGGATGCGGCGATCGCCATAGAGTTTGGTCACGGTTCCATCGGAATGCTGCGTGATTTCGGGTTCGGTTTCTTTCACATCGGAATCCACCTCCCAATTCACATCCAGTCGCACCCAAATCAAGGCGTGTAACTCAATCAATCCTTGCTCATAGGCAATAATCGCATCCTGCAATGAGGCAAAATAACCCCCAGCACCCTTATGTGCTTTGGGATTATGGGCGGTCAAATAATAACAACCCAACACCATATCCTGAGAGGGCGTAACAATAGGCCGTCCCGTTGCCGGAGACATGATATTGTTAGAAGCCAACATCAACAATCGCGCTTCCGCTTGGGCCTCTAAACCCAGAGGCACGTGCACCGCCATTTGGTCTCCGTCAAAGTCAGCATTAAATGCCGGACAAACTAAGGGGTGCAATTGAATGGCTCGTCCATCTACCAAAATGGGCTCAAAGGCTTGAATCCCTAAACGGTGGAGGGTTGGTGCGCGGTTTAAGAGGACGGGGTGGGATTCAATCACCTCTTCCAACACATCCCAAACACTCGGATCCGCTCGTTGAATCAGCTTTTTGGCCGCTTTAATATTGTTCACCAAACCCTGACGAATCAGGCGGTGAATCACGAAGGGTTGGAAGAGTTCGATCGCCATTTCCCGAGGCAATCCACACTGATGAATCTTCAGTTTCGGACCGACAACAATCACAGAACGTCCGGAATAGTCCACCCGTTTTCCGAGTAAGTTTTGCCGGAATCGTCCTTGTTTCCCTTCGATAATATCGGACAAGGATTTCAGGGGTCGGTTATTCGCACCCACCACAGTCCGTCCCCGACGACCATTATCAATTAAGGCATCCACCGCCTCCTGCAACATCCGTTTTTCGTTCCGAATGATGATTTCCGGGGCCAAAATCTCTTGGAGGCGCGCTAACCGATTATTCCGGTTAATCACCCGTCGGTACAAATCATTCAAGTCACTGGTGGCAAACCGTCCCCCATCCAACTGCACCATCGGGCGCAAGTCCGGGGGAATCACGGGAATGTATTCCAGAACCATCCAATCCGGTTGCGATCCGGTTGCGATAAAGTTATCAATCACCCGGAGGCGTTTAATCAGTTTGGCCCGCTTTTGCCCTTTAGAATTGGCGATTTCTTCGCGTAACTTTTCCGCTTCGGTTTCTAAGTCGAGGTCTTGTAATAACCGTTGCAACGCTTCGGCACCAATCCCCACTTCAATGCCCATGAGTTCGGTATCCTCACTGTAGAGTTGGTCCTCGATTTCCATCCAGGCATCTTCACTCAGCAGTTGTTTGTATTGCAGATTATCTGCATTTCCAGGACTGAGAACACAATAGGCATTGAAGTAGACAATTTGTTCGACATCCCGCAAAGGCATATCGAGGAGAATGGCGATATAGCTGGGAATCCCCTTAAGATACCAAACATGAGCAACTGGCGCGGCTAACCGAATAAAACCCATGCGATGGCGACGGACTCGAGACTCAGTAACTTCTACGCCGCATCTCTCACAAACAATGCCGCGATGGCGAACTCGCTTATATTTACCGCAATGACATTCCCAATCTTTGGCGGGACCAAAAATCCGCTCACAAAATAAACCGTCCATTTCCGGTTTTAAGGTGCGGTAATTAATGGTTTCTGGTTTAGTGACCTCGCCGACAATTTGACCATTCGGCAGAGTTCGTTCACCCCATTGCCGAATTCGGTCTGGGGAGGCGATCGCAATCTTTACATAATCAAAGCGTTGCTCAATCTTTGGCATTCGATGATATCCCCTTGTAAACTTTGTCCTTGGTCGTTGGTC
>CAYUEH010000643.1:1983-3356 GCA_964442465.1 uncultured Laspinema sp.
GGGGTGCGACGATTGGCCACATCCGCCATTAAGTCCACTTCGACATCCCGAGAAGTGCCGTCCTCCTGAGTCTGCACTTTATGCACCGCAATATCCAAACATAGCGACTGCAACTCTCGCATCAGCACTTTGAAAGACTCGGGAGTTCCCGGACGAGGAATCGCTTTTCCTTTGACGATCGCATTCAACGCTTCATTCCGTCCCTGCATATCATCGGACTTAACCGTAAGCAGTTCCTGCAAGGTATAAGCGGCCCCAAATGCCTCCAATGCCCAAACTTCCATTTCTCCAAATCGCTGGCCCCCTTGTTGCGCTTTACCCCCAAGAGGTTGCTGGGTGACCAAAGAATAGGGCCCCGTCGAACGGGCGTGAATCTTGTCATCCACCAAATGCACCAGCTTGAGCATATACGCCTTACCCACGGTAATCGGACGGTCAAAGGCCTCTCCAGTCCGGCCATCATAAACAATGGTTTTCCCGGGGTGGTCTTCATTAAAGATCCAATCCTTACCCGTCTTCTGCCGCGCTTCTTGCAACTTGCCATGCACGCTTTCGCGAGACTTTTCTGGCCCGTGCATTTCATCAAACGGCACGACTTTGAACCGGGACCCCAGATTTTGTCCAGCCCACCCGAGGAGGCACTCAAACACCTGGCCCACATTCATCCGCGAAGGCACACCCAAGGGATTCAACACGATATCCAACGGCGTCCCATCGGGCAAATAGGGCATATCTTCTAGGGGCAAAATCCGAGAAATAATTCCCTTATTCCCGTGACGACCGGCCATTTTGTCTCCGACCTGGATTTTCCGCTTCTGGGCCACATAAACCCGCACGACCATGTTTGCACCGGGGGGCAGTTCATCCCCTTGTTCCCGGGTAAACACCCGGACATCCACAACCCGGCCTTTTTCACCGTTCGGAACTCGCAAGGAATTATCCCGCACATCCCGGGCTTTTTCTCCGAAAATCGCCCGCAGGAGCTTTTCTTCTGGGGGTTGGTCGGACTCCCCTTTGGGGGTAACTTTACCCACCAGGATATCCCCGGACTCAACCCAGGCCCCAATCCGGATAATTCCCCCTTCATCTAACTGACGCAGGGAATCTTCCCCGACGTTAGGAATTTCTCGGGTAATTTCTTCCGGTCCTAGCTTGGTTTGCCGTGCCTCAATTTCATATTTTTCAATGTGAATCGAGGTGTAAAGGTCGTCATAAACCAGACGCTCACTAATCAAGATGGCGTCTTCGTAGTTATACCCTTCCCAAGGCATATAGGCCACGATAATATTCTGACCCAAGGCCAACTCGCCCCCTTCGGTGGAGGACCCATCCGCCAAGACCTGTCCTGCCACCACATCATCCCCTTCAAACAC
>CAYUEH010000644.1:0-3351 GCA_964442465.1 uncultured Laspinema sp.
TAAAAATTCCTAAAGTTCGCCCAAAGTAACCTTGACACAAGCTCTAACACCATCCCAATCCTGCTCAGATAAATGCCCAATCTTCATCAAGTTAGCTGTCGGAGGCAAGGTAACGATAAAGCTGCGGAAAACAGACGGGACTCGCAAACCGGCCCCTTGCCAGTCCTGAAGCGGATAGTCGGTCACACCTAACCCTGTTGTTTGCGAGGTGATGAGTCCAACAATCACATCAGGACGGTTTGCATGATATATCTCTGAAGATAGGACAAGGGCTGGACGGCGTTTAACCCCCGTAACACCAGGAAAATCAACCGTTACAACATCACCGGGATGAAAACTCATTCAGCCATCTCCTCATCGTCAGGAAAAATAGTCGCCGCATATTGCCAAGAAAACGCCGCTAAATCCTGTTGATCGGCTTCGGTCCAGGCATCACTGTCATCAACAATAGCATTTTGTTGAATTAAGCCATTGAGAATCAGTGTAGCCAATTTGAGTCGTTCGGTTGGAGGAAGTGTAGAAACAATTTCAATATAGATTTCTTGAGGAGTTTTTGTCATAAAATATTAGGGTAAATTTTTAGCTATGTTTCAATATTGAACTGATTTGGGTAAGTCCCAAATAACCCAATCATAGAAGCTAAAGCGGCTTAAGGAGTTCAATCATCGACAATATATTGATTCACGGATAAGCCTTCATTTTTAGCAAGGGTAGCAAGCTGTTGATGCAAGGTTTTAGGTGATCTTAACGTTAATTGGCTGATGATGGGTTGTCTATTCATACGAATCCAGTCACAAATTACCGTAACCCCTGATGGTGTCGGGGCATCCTTTGCGAATTGCCCCAACCTGAAAGGGTGGGTTCTCAAAATATGTGTCAGTCCTGTTTAGGAAAAGCAAGCATTACCTCCCTCTACTGATGCCACATTGACAGAAGTAGGGGCGGCAATGCTAGGGCTGAATTTTAAGCAATTGGGGACCGGACGCGATGGCCGATGTCTCGGCGATAGTATGACCCGTCGAAGTGGATTTGTTCTACACCTTGATAGACCTTGGCAAAGGCATCGTCAAAGTCGGTGCCGATCGCAGTAACGCCGAGGACTCGTCCTCCTTTGGTGAGCACTTGTCCGTTTTGGAGTTCAGTTCCGGCATGGAAGGTGACTGCGCCGATCGCCTCCGCTTGGTCTAATCCGGTAATCACATCCCCGGTTTTATAGTCTCCTGGGTATCCTCCAGCAGCCATCACCACACAGGCAGAGGCTCCATTTTTCCAGCGCAGGGGAGGGAGTTCGGCTAGGGTTTGGTTGACGCAGGCGAGGAGAATTTCGTCCAGGGGGGTTTCTAATAAGGGCAAAATGGCCTGGGTTTCGGGGTCCCCAAAGCGGCAGTTAAATTCCAGCACTTTGATGTCACCTTCCGGGGAAATCATCAGTCCGGCATAGAGCACGCCGCGATAGTCGATGTTGCGATCGCGCAAACTGGCGATCGCCGGTTCCAAGACCTCCCTCTGCACCCGTTCCATCATCTCCGGGGTGACCAAGGGGGCCGGTGCATAGACTCCCATTCCCCCGGTATTCGGCCCGGTATCCCCCTCTCCCACGGCTTTATGATCCTGGGCCGGAAGCAGGGGCCGCACGGTTAAGCCATCGGTAATGGCTAATACGGAGGCTTCTTGACCGATTAAGCATTCTTCAATCACAATGCATTCACCAGAGAGGCCAAATTTGCCTCCAAAGGATTCGGCGATCGCCGCTTTGGCTTCTTCCACCGTTGCCGCCACCGTCACCCCTTTCCCTGCGGCTAATCCATCGGCTTTGACCACAATCGGCGCACCCTGTTCTTCCACATAAGCCCCTGCCTGGGCGATTTCTTCATCGGTGAACGTCTGCGATCGCGCCGTGGGAATGCCCACATCTTGCATAAATGCTTTCGCCCAGGATTTGCTCGCTTCCAGTTGAGCCCCGGACTGCGAAGGACCAAATACGGGGATGTTTTCCTGGTGTAAGTAGTCGGCCAATCCCATCGCTAATGGCACTTCTGGGCCAATCACGACTAACCCGATTTCATGGGTTTGGACCGCCTCTTTAATACCATAAAAATCGGTGGCTGTCAAGGATAAATTTTGGCAATTTTCTAAAATTGCCGTGCCTCCATTTCCGGGCACACAAAACACAGTCTCAACGGTGTTAGATTGCAACAGTTTCCAAGCAAGGGCGTGTTCCCGGCCCCCATTTCCCACAACTAAAACCTTCACGTTTCCCTCGTTTAGCACTTAACTTGATCTCTGAGTCGGCCATGAATGATGGTGACCCAATCGATTTTATGCTAGAACGGGATAGCTTCTTTAGGGTGATTTCCATTAATTTCTCTTCAACGGTACTTATGGTGAATTTATGACGACAAGTATTGTGACTGGTGTTGGGGGTTTTGTTGGGTCTCATTTAGCCGAAGTCCTCCTCGATCGCGGGGAACGGGTGATTGGCATTGACCAATTCAACGATTACTACGACCCGCGCTTAAAACGCCAGAATATTGCCTCATTTGCAACCCATCCCGCCTTTCAACTGATTGAAGCGGATATCCAGTCATTAGAGTGGCGATCGCTGCTTGCTGATGTGGATTTCATCTATCATCAAGCGGCACAAGCTGGGGTCCGCGCCAGTTGGGGAGAGGGGTTTCGCGCTTATACCGAACGCAATCTCAACGCCACCCAGATCATGCTAGAGGCAGCGAAGGATGCCAAGCAACTCCAGCGATTTGTCTTCGCCTCTTCTTCCTCGGTGTATGGCAATGCCGAAACCATGCCGACGAGTGAAGCAATTTGTCCGGCACCTGTGTCTCCTTATGGGATTACCAAGCTGGCATCGGAACAATTATGTGTGTTATATCACCGCAATTTTGGGGTGCCCGTGGTGGGATTGCGTTATTTTACCGTCTATGGTCCTCGTCAGCGTCCGGATATGGCGTTTCACAAGTTTTTTAAAGCGGCATTGGTTGATGAAGCAATCCCAATTTATGGGGATGGACAGCAAACCCGAGATTTTACTTATATTAGTGATGCGGTGGCGGCCAATTTAGCCTCGGCGAGTTCCAAAGAAGCGACTGGGGAAGTGTTCAATATTGGGGGAGGTTCTCGGGTCTCTCTAGCTCATGTGATTGATACCATTGAGGAGGTAATTGGACGTCCCATTAAGCGCAACTATGTCGAGTCTGCGATCGGGGATGCACGTCACACCAGTGCAGATGTTTCCAAGGCACAGCGCCTGATCGGATATCAGCCAAAAGTCCCCCTTAAAGAGGGATTAACCCATGAATGGGAGTGGATTCAATCCCTTTATCAGTAAAGGATTTT
>CAYUEH010000645.1:0-3350 GCA_964442465.1 uncultured Laspinema sp.
CTAAAGTCGGTTAAAACCGACTAAAAACACCACGGCATAAGACTTGCAGTCGTCTAAAGACGACTTGAGCTATCAGGCGCTTGATTGATCCCCTATAGGTATTGAAAATGGTGCAAGATGTCAGATAAATCCGACTAAGATGCGGGACATAAAAGCCCAGGTTTCAGTCGGTTTTTAACCGACTTTAGCTATGAGGCGGGGGTTTGAACCCCCGCCGGATCCCGCAACCGACCGACATCCCCACACTCCGGCAACCGACCGACATCCCCACACCCGGACAACCAACCCACATCCCCACACCCGGACAACCGAACAACATCCCCACACCCCGCCCAACCCGATCCACCGACGGTAGTTTAAACCGCCACCGGATCCTAAATTTCTCAATAAAAAAAAAGCAAATAGACGATGTAAAATTAATCTTATCCCTCCAATTCCAGGACTTACCTCCCGAGGATATTTTTAAGGGGATGACCCAATCGTTAGAGTTCTGCTTTCTTGTGCGTAAGTCCTGAGTTCATCAATTTTCCGCCTAACAACCAACCCATTAGGATTGACCCGTGACGACTACTCAAACTCCAACTCCACAAACTCCCATTAGTGAATCTGTCGAAAACCAACGCGATCGCCCATTGATTGACCGCGAGACCATTCTGATTTTAGACTTTGGCTCTCAGTATTCCGAACTGATTGCCCGTCGGATTCGGGAAACCCAGGTTTATTCTGAGGTTCTCTCCCATCGCACTGACGCCGCAACTTTACGAAAACTCAATCCCAAAGGGATTATCTTATCTGGGGGTCCCAATTCCGTTTACGATGAAGGGGCTCCCGTATGTGACCCAGAAATTTGGCAGCTAGGCATCCCGGTTTTGGGCGTCTGCTATGGGATGCAATTGATGGTCCAGCAGCTTGGGGGCCATGTGGCACCGGCAGAACGGGCAGAATATGGTAAAGCATCGTTGTACATTGACGACCCCACGGATTTGCTCACCAATGTGGACGAAGGGTCCACCATGTGGATGAGTCATGGTGACTCGGTCCTGCGGATGCCAGAAGGGTTTGAACGACTGGCGCATACCGAGAATACGGAATGTGCTGCCATCGCTAACCACGAGAAGCAATTATATGGCGTCCAGTTTCATCCGGAAGTCGTCCATTCCGAAGGGGGAATGCCCCTGATTCGCAACTTTGTCTATCATATTTGCGAATGTCAACCCACCTGGACAACCGCCACCTTTGTCGAAGAATCGATTAAAGAAATTCGGGAGCAAGTCGGGGACCGTCGGGTATTATTGGCCTTATCCGGTGGGGTGGATTCTTCCACCTTGGCGTTCCTGTTGCACAAGGCGATCGGGGACCAACTGACCTGTATGTTCATCGATCAAGGGTTCATGCGGAAATATGAACCGGAACGCTTGGTTAAGCTGTTTCATGAGCAGTTTCATATTCCGGTTGCCTACGTTAATGCGCGCGATCGCTTCTTGGCTCAAATTGACGGCATTACCGACCCCGAAGAAAAGCGCAAACGGATTGGACATGAGTTCATCCGGGTGTTTGAAGAAGAATCCAAACGTCTGGGACCCTTTGATTTTCTGGCCCAAGGCACCCTATATCCCGATGTGATTGAGTCGGCAGATACCAGCATTCCCTCCCAACCGGGTCAACGGGTGGCGGTGAAAATCAAGAGTCATCATAATGTCGGCGGGTTACCGGATGACCTCTGTTTTAAATTGGTGGAACCCCTGCGGAAACTGTTTAAAGATGAAGTCCGCAAAGTCGGGCGATCGATTGGGTTACCCGAGGAAATCGTCCAACGTCACCCCTTCCCCGGTCCTGGGTTAGCGATTCGCATCCTCGGAGAAGTCACCGCAGAACGGTTAGATATCCTGCGGGATGCGGACTATGTGGTTCGTCAGGAAATTAATCGCCAGGGACTCTACCATGATTTTTGGCAAGCGTTTGCTGTGTTATTACCCATCCGCAGTGTGGGAGTCATGGGGGACCAACGGACTTATGCTTATCCCATCGTGTTGCGCTTGGTGTCCAGTGAAGATGGCATGACCGCAGATTGGTCGCGGGTTCCTTACGACTTGTTGGAAACGATTTCTAACCGCATCGTCAATGAAGTGCGCGGGGTGAATCGGGTGGTTTATGACATCACCTCCAAACCGCCTGGAACTATCGAGTGGGAATAAACTACTTAAATCTGGGTAATGCGTTTCGGAGTTTTGAAGAGGGTGATACGGAATTCGGTTATCAAAGTCTATAAAACCCACACCCTCAAGGGTGGGGCTATACGGACGAAGCCCGTGGTTCGACCCTTCGACTAGCTCAGGGCAGGCTTTGCTCACCAGAGCCCTGCGCGGGCTAAAAGCGAAAACCGACTTTTACCAACCGGATTTGGTATGAGACCACCCCAGTTGAGTCTTCCTCCTCTGTAGAGAGCTCCAATCAGACAAAAATCAGACTGTCATAAGGCGGCAAATGCCGCCTTATGATTGGAATTCGGTAAATTTTCGGATGCCATTGTCAGCTAGATATGCTGCATTAGTAATAAGTCGTCATAAAATCTGCGGCAATCTGGGCTGAGGTTTTTTATGGGCGATCGCACCCTAGAATGGACAGATGGCAAAGTAGCTACTCCGCTACCCCATCTCTAACAGTTTCCAACCACAATTAGGAGGAATAACAAAGGAGGTGATAGTTCTTATGGCCCCAGCAACCTATTCTCAATTTATCCGATTTCTCCAAGAAGAACTCGCCATTTCCACCGCGTCGATCGCCTTCGCCGAGCGGATTTGCGGGACTTTTGGCCTACATAGTCGCGAACTAGACTACAGCACCTTACCGATGGTGCTCTGGCAGTATGGATTTGTCACCATCGACCAACTAGAGCGCATCTTTGATTGGCAAGAAACCACCCCCACCACTACCTGAACAGGTAGTTCTAAATGAGTCATAAGGAGGATGATTGAGGGATGAATGAACCCGATTTTATGTGGTTTTACGTCTCATTGAACAGAAAAATAAATTCCCAAAAAGCCGAGGAGAAAAACCCTCGGCTTTTTAATTAGGAAAAACCCCATCCCCTCGAAAAGTGGGGCTTTTTCTGATGTCTAGGGGAGTATAAATTAGCGCAACCTAACAATTGTAGGGTGGGCAATGCCCACCTCCATTCGGTGGGCAATGCCCACCCTACGATTTTTAATACTGATTTCTAGGGGAGTATAAATTAGCGCAACCTAGGGAAGGGAACCTATACCTAAAGGCATAAAAAAGCCGAGTTCTACCAAAATTTCACAAGTTTTTCAAAAATCGCTTCTAAGATGGGGATCAGAGGCTACCGAATA
>CAYUEH010000646.1:0-1386 GCA_964442465.1 uncultured Laspinema sp.
CATTTTCGCCCCCAACCTCTATTTATGCGCTTACCATCTCCGCAAAGATGACACTGAGGGAGAGACTCATCCCCTGTGGTCAAATTGCGATCGCCTCCTGTCTCACCTCACCCCCAAGCGACTGATACCCCATCTTCACATCACGAAAAATCGCATCCTCCTCCCCTCACCCCAAACGGAGATTACCTTCAACCTCACCGACTTTACCGACATCGAAGGCTGTATCCAACCTGTCCAACTTCAAGATAGTTATGGGGTATTTCTGAATATTGGCTACGATGATAGCAAACCCAGCAATACGGTGGAAATTCCGGTTCTGCAACGGTTTAACCCTCACCAGATTTTACCCTTTCCCCAAGGCGAAGCTTTTCTCGGACAAACTTTGCTATTAACCCTGGGTTTAACCCCAGAAAATCAAGAGTTGCAAGGTGCTGATTTAACGAAGTTAGCCAATGATTGCTATCAGGCTTTATTTAATCAAAACAGTTACCCCTCTCGTCTGGGGGAATTATTTGGCAGTCCGATTTTTGAATATGGCAACCCCCGCCAAGTTGATGATTCTCCCCATGTTCTAATCTGGCTATTCCGAGATGAAATTGCCGACAAAACCCTGCAACAGTGCTTTTCTTCTACCTTTGATTTATTTTTCTATCGCCATAAGGTGACGAAAGCCTTTGAAGATAGTCGGGAGGTTTATGGGCAACTGAAACAATATTATCGCGGGCTAGACCCCACTTTGGATGAAATTCAAGCCCAAATTGATGCCGCCCAACCTGACCCCCTGGATAATGCCTATCTCCAGGGTTTCAAAAACCAGTTAAAACAACTCTCTGCCGATTCCCTGATTTATGACCGCTTGTTGCGGAAAATGAAGGATTTGTTAACGACAATCGACATAAATTGTAACAATTACAATGATAAAGTTGCGGCAATTTGTGCTATACTAGGAACCGATAAGGAAGAACTATCGTTTTGGCAACAGTTTGGCGAGAATACAGCACCGCAGTTCCGGCGACAAATTGAGGCGGATTTAAGTTATTTTGGGCAGGGAACGGGGTTAATGAGTCAGGCGGTGGCGTCGATTCGCGCCATTGTAGAAATTGACCAAGCTCAATGCGATCGCACTTGGCAGCGTTGGGAGAAAAAGCGCGAAAAACGACTGCAAGAACAACTGCAAAAAGCTGAGGAGAAAGCCAAAGCGGAACAAGAACGCCAAGCACAAGCAGAGCAAAAATTAGAAAAACGCATCCAAGCGGTGGGGGTGGGAATTGCCGCAGGTGCGATCGTTGCTTCAACTTCAGGGTTAATCACCCAACCTTGGCAGTTTCCTAATAGCGATCGCTTTTGGCTACCTCCCCACCCGTTTATTATCGCATTGTTTGGGAG
>CAYUEH010000646.1:1486-3341 GCA_964442465.1 uncultured Laspinema sp.
ATAGCGATCGCTTTTGGCTACCTCCCCACCCGTTTATTATCGCATTGTTTGGGAGCATATTTTGTTCATGGGGTGCGTGGTGGGTGGCAGAGAGAGTGATTAAAAAGGGACGACCAGAGGATAAGTGAACGCGGTTTCTCGGTGGGGGGGTGAAGAAACCGGGTTTCTAGTCCTAGGTTGGGTAAAGCGAAGGGCCCCCCAACAAATTCAGGTAAAATGTTGGGTTCCATTGCATTCGGTCCCACCTACAAAGTTTATAATTTGAAGGAGTTGGATTTTAGGAAAGAATCATGAGCATTTACTTGGGGATTGACATTGGTGCTAGTACGGTCAAACTGGGATTATTTGATCCAGAAAAAGGGGTCATCGGAGCCCGGTTAGATCGTCCCAGCAGCGCCTCTGAGGGTCCCGACGCTACGGTAAATGTGATTAAAACCGCCACCCGAGATCTACTCCAAGCCAATGATCTACAATTCAATGATTTAAAAGCCATTGGTGCTTGTTGTCCCGCTCCTATTGATGCTTCGGGAATGTGTGTTTATCCTACCAATATTGATCCCTCTTGGCAAGGGGTGAATATTGCCCAAAAACTCTCCGGGGCTCTCCAGTTACCCGCCCTCCTCCTCAATGATGGAGATGCCGCTGCTTACCGGGAATACAGGATCCGCGATGCTCAAAATAAAGCCTCTTCTGTCATGGCTCAGTTTATTACCGGAACGGGATTAGGCGGCGCTTTGATTATCAACGGGAAAATCTGGTCGGCTCCGTCCGTTTCGGCAGAATTGGGTCATATTTGTATTGATAGTTCCGAAAATGCCGACCTGTGCGGATGTGGTGCGAGGGGATGTGTGGAAACGAGAGCCTCTTTATTGGGTCTGAGAAATATGGTTAAACACCGACAGGCTAAGGGGAATGTGCCGGAAGCGTTACAAAGAGAGCCTATAGAGGTGGCGAAAACCCTCCGTCGATTGGGTCAAATGGATGATCCTCTGTCCGATGTTGTGGCGATTTGGCAAGAGTATTTTACAAGCCTGGGTATAGCGGCTCGTAATGTGGTCAATATGATAGGTTGTGACCTGATTGTGATTTCTGGGGGAGCGCAAGAACAGGAAAAAACGGCATCCGATGGGGCATATCAACGATTTAAACAGGATGCGATCGCCTGGATTCGTCAGGAAATTGACCATAGTTTCCCCCATCTCACTCAGACAAGGGTGGAATGGTCTATTGATAGGCTCCCAGATAGTGCGGCTTACGGTGCGGCTCAATATGCCAGTGTGAGAGGGAATAGCAAGTCGTAGGTGAGGACTCCGGTCCCCTCCCCTTAGCAAGGGGAGGGTTGTTTCATTCTAACAAAACATAGAGGGAGTAACGACCGTAAAATCAATAGCTAGAATGAGAATGCGGCCCAGAAGGATAGAAAATTTCACAAAGCAACCCTAGCTAAAAACGAGATCTTCGCTATAGCTTTAGAGGAAAGAGCAGGTAGAATGGATAATAGGTCCGTAAATATTACACAAGAACTAACCATCGCCCATGGCGATGAGCCAGCCAGCGTTGCCCCTCAGTAATTGAGTCAAAACCTAAAAATCGGAAAAGATTCATCCCTATAGTTTTGAGGACCGACAAGTTGGTGGCGGCTTGATTCTGATGAATGGGCGATGAATCTTCCTGTAAAACCACATCTTTTGGCCAATGCAACTGGTTTTCAATGCACCAATGACCTTGAATTTTTCGGTAAAAACTTGGGCATTCTCTTGCCGACTACACAAGTAATAAGCCAGATTGTAATAAGGTTCCTCATGACCTCGGGTCCCCTTTCGTTCTACCTGAACAAATACGCTTAGGGTCTGGC
>CAYUEH010000647.1:0-3341 GCA_964442465.1 uncultured Laspinema sp.
ATCCGAGGCGATCGCGCTTCCGATTCCCCAGAACAATACAGCGGTCACTATTCCTAAAATAGCTAGGAATTGCGGCAATTTTTGGGAGATGAATTGATAGAATTGATGCTGGATGATTTTTTTGATTTTTGGAGTCATGGTTTAGGTGATTTTAGGACAATTTTTGGGGTGATTCTTAGGTTGAGAATTCCCGGGTGTGGATAGTTTCCCATAGTTGAGGGATGGGGGAGGATGGGGGAGATGGGGAGGGTGGGGAGGATGGGGGAGATGGGGAGGATGTGGAGGATGGAGGGGAACGAAGAGAACGACTGAAGTCGTTACTACGAACGAAGAGAACGACTGAAGTCGGGACGTTGAACATCTCCCCTATCTCCCCCATCCCCCCCATCCCCCCATGTCCCCCATCAACCAAGGACAAAGGACAAATGACAAATGACTATCCCCCCCATCCCCCCCATCCTCCCCATCCTCCAGATGACGAAAAGACAAAATAAGCGTAAAATCCATGAGATTTGAGACAGATTTCCGATAGAATCAGTACAATATAAGTAGATATACAGAGATAGGAAATGCTTATGAGTGGCGGGGACTCTCAGACCCATGTAACCCTTTCGGAGCGAGAGCTACAGGTGATTGAACTGGTAGCATCTGGTTTGACCAATCAGGATATAGCAGAATCGCTAGAAATTAGCAAGAGGACGGTGGATAACCATATCAGCAATATTCTGAACAAAACCAAAACCGCGAACCGCGTGGCATTAGTCCGATGGGCCTTACAATCGGGTAAGGTGTGCATCGATGATGTTAATTGCTGTACCTTACCGCAATTCACCGACGAAGAACCGGAACCAGAACCTGTTCATGAACAGATTGAAGACACTCAAAAGATTGAGGACCTAGGGTAAGCCGTCATTAAACATGGAAGAGTTAAAAACTCAGGGAACCGAAGACAATTCGGTACAATATGAAATCCCAGGATTGCCATTAACGGTGTATCGAGAATTGGCAGCGCATCTGCGGCAGGTTCAAGGGGTAGAGGTGGAACTGATTCCCCAGACTGCCGCAGTGTTTAATTATCTGGACAGCCAAATCGCGGGACTATCCATCCAGTATGGACCGGATGCGGAAGCGATCGCACCTCAACGGGTGGAACAAATCCTAGGATATTACCGCGATCGCCATCGTCGGAATTCCTAGGATATTTTGGGTCATAAAATCACCAACACTGGCTGATTTTATCTGGGAAATAGCAGCAATCGAAAACGAAGCAATGGGCGCAATTCAAGCATTACGAGGAACCCGAGACATCCTGCCTGCGGAGGTAGGCTATTGGCAAAAAGTAGAAGCCGTTGTCCGAGAAATCCTCGGCAAAGCCAGCTATCGAGAAATTCGGACGCCAATCTTTGAACTGACATCCCTATTTGAACGGGGAATTGGGGAAGCGACGGATGTGGTTGGCAAGGAAATGTACAGTTTCCAGAGTCGGGGAAAAAAACCCTACTCCATGACTCTACGTCCCGAAGGCACAGCAGGAGTGGTCCGCGCCTATATTGAGCAGAAACTGCACGCTTCCGGGGGTGTGCAGCGGCTGTGGTACACCGGACCGATGTTTCGGTATGAACGACCCCAGGCGGGACGGCAGCGCCAATTTCATCAAGTTGGGGTGGAGGTGCTCGGGACTGCGGACCCCCGTGCAGATGTGGAGGCGATCGCGATCGCCACGGATATCCTGCAAACTTTGGGACTGAAAAACCTGCACCTGGACCTCAATTCCGTCGGCAATAGCGAAGATAGACAACGCTATCGAGAGGCTTTAATTGCCTATCTTACCCCCTATCAAGCCGAATTAGACCCGGATTCCCAGGACCGACTCACTCGCAATCCTCTGCGAATTTTAGATAGTAAAGACAAACGCACGGGAGAAATTGTCCAAGATGCACCGAAGCTGGGAGACTATCTCTGCGACGACTCAAAACGGCACTTTGAGCGCGTCCAAAATTTGTTAACCCAGTTAGGAATTCCCTATCAATTGAATCATCGCTTGGTGCGGGGATTAGATTATTACAGTCACACTGCCTTTGAAATCATTTCCGATGATTTAGGCGCACAAGCCACCGTCTGTGGCGGTGGACGGTATGATAATTTAGTCAGCCAATTGGGGGGACCGGAGACTCCTGCTGTGGGTTGGGCGATCGGCTTAGAACGGTTAATTATTCTACTGCAACAATTGGATACTCTTCCCCAGAATCCCTTAGATTTTTATGTGGTTTCCCGGGGGGAACAGGCGGAAGAGAATGCCTTAGTCTTAGCCCAAAAATTGCGTCATGCCGGATTTAGCGCCGAGGTGGATTTAAGCGGCAGTGCCTTTGGGAAACAGTTCAAACGAGGCGATCGGTCCGGTGCCGCTGCCTGCTTGATTTTAGGGGATGAAGAAGCCCAAAATCAAACCGTCCAACTCAAATGGTTAGCAACCGGAGAACAAACAGCCATGACCCAAGCGGACCTCTTAACCAACCCCGACCAATTGCGCCAACAATTACAAACCCCCAATCCCCAACAATTGCCATAAGTTCAACGTCCCGACTTCAGTCGTTCTCTTGTATCTGGTAAAAACCACAGATTACACAGATTTTCACAGAGATTTTATCTGTGTTAATCCGTGAAATCTGTGGTTTATTAATTAAAGGCATTCTGAAAGGGAAGGGAATTAATTATGAAATCATAACATATCAAAAAATCAAGAATTGATTAAACCCAGGTTATTTTAGTTTATGAAATATGCTTTTCCTATTGGGAATACCTAAATCCTCGGGTCAATTTCTGAGGCTTTATCGGAATTTTCGGAAATCGGAATTCTTAAATTAAAAGCAATAAATAATTGATTATTTTCAATATTTATATTAGTGATATTTACCATGCTTTTATCAGGCAGTAAATTATTGACAGCGAAGGATTCTACTGAGTTGGTTTTATATCCTGCTTCTTCCAACCACTCTGTAATATTCCTCCAATTTTCGACTTTACAATTGGTTTTACTCACTAAACCTTTCACATACCGATACAAAGTAGCACAAAGGTCTGTTTCCACACCCTTAGCATTCTTTCCTAACCGTTGTGCTATTTCACCGGGACTACAACCACAGAGCAATCCTCTTAGATGTAGCTTTTCGACTGGAGTCAGTCGCTTCCCCTTCGCTGATGCCAAATCAGTGTACAGCGAATCTAAGTCCCAGTGCTTTCCTGCCTCAGTAAACTGTTCGTCAGTAGGTAACATTTGGTGGCTCCTCTGAATTCCTGATGGAATCTTACCACAATTCCTGATGTAACTCAGGAAAATGTAG
>CAYUEH010000648.1:0-3336 GCA_964442465.1 uncultured Laspinema sp.
CGACTGAAGTCGTTACTACAAACGAAGAGAACGACTGAAGTCGTTACTACAAACTAAGAGAACGACTGAAGTCGTTACTACGAACATTGAGTTATAACAGTGAAACTAGATGAACCTGCAATCTTCCCCATTAGACCGAACCGAATGGAATGCTGAACTGTACGATCGCAAACATGGATTTGTTAGTCAGTATGGCACCGATTTATTAGAACTACTGCAACCCCAAAGCGGCGATCGCATCCTCGATTTAGGCTGTGGTACAGGTTATCTCGCTCAACAAATTGCCGCCAAGGGTGCTGAAGTCATCGGCGTAGATCAGTCTATTTCCATGATTGCTCAAGCGCGTCAGTCCTATCCCCACCTCACCTTTGAAGTCAAAGATGGCGAAAACTTAGACTTTTCTGAACAATTTGATAAAGTCTTTTCCAACGCGGCACTCCACTGGATGAAGGCAGCCGAAAACGTCATTGAGGGAATTTTTAAATCCCTAAAACCCGGTGGATTGTTTGTAGCCGAATTTGGCGGAAAAGGAAATGTTCAGCAAATTATTCAAACCTGCTATCATAGCATAGAATCGGCAGGTTATCCCGTTGATATCAATCTCAATCCTTGGTATTTTCCCAGTATTAGTGCCTATACAACCCTATTAGAAAACAGAGGATTTGAAGTTGATTTCGCCCAATTGTTTGACCGTCCGACTCCGTTAGAAGATGGGGAAAACGGATTAAGAAATTGGATTGCCATGTTTGGAAATAGCTTATTTGCTGAAATTCCCCAGGAAGCGCAAGGGGACATTTTAGCCGATATCGAAACTCAACTGTCATCGCAATTGTATCGAGAGGGGACTTGGTTCGCGGATTATAAACGGATCCGAGTTAGAGCCCAAAAATTAGGATAATTTCCAAAAAAAAATCCCACGGTTTGCTGCCGTGGGGTTTGAACTGGGGTTTCCCCTATGCGATACCGCTGCGGTTGGGGAGAATCCAACAGAGTAAAGGGCAGTAAACGATGGTGAACGTCGTGATGACCAGCAGGATCCATAAGCTATTGATCGTTTCAGGTGTCATGGTTTTATCTGGCTTCCCATCCCATCGGTTGTTAACTCCGATCAGATGCTTGCCATCCTCGAATTCAATAAGGGTTTTAGGCTATCTCATTTAATTATGACCGATCGCCTCTCAATTTGTAGTGAAATTTACATAAAACTTTATATATTCATGATATGCAGCCAGCAAATCTACTCATGTCAAAAGCCATAAAAATCGCCCTCCCCCGATCGCCGGAAGAGGACGAGTTGACCCAACACTGGCTCCAACCTCGCTTAAGTGCGGGCTAACAGAGGGGCCGCACCAAGCAGGGTTTTGGTGTAGGGATGTTGAGGATTTGTGAAAATCTCGCGGGTGTTGCCGAGTTCTACAATCTGCCCGGAATTCATCACCGCAATGCGATCGCAGAAAAACCGCGCCACCCACAAATCATGGGTAATAAACAAATAAGTCAGGTCAAATTCCTGCTTCAACTCCAACATCAACTCCAACACCTGAGTTTGAACGCTGGCATCCAACATACTCACCGGCTCATCACAAATCAGTAACTGGGGCTGCGTAATCAAAGCGCGGGCGATCGCCACCCGTTGCTGTTGACCCCCAGACAAATCCGAAGGATAGCGCTCATAAAACTCCGATGCGGGAGTCAACCCCACCCGTTCCAACATCTGCATCACCAATTGTTTAGCTTGTTCCGGCGTGGCTAACTGATGAATAAACAGCGGATCAGCAATGCTTTGTCCCACCGTCATCATCGGATTGAGACAAGCGTGAGGGTCTTGAAACACCATCTGGATCTGTCTGCGTTGCTGCTGCATGGACCGACGGGACAGTTGGGTGAGTTCCTGACCTAAAAATTCCACCTTGCCACCTGTGGGGGTCACCAACTGTAAAATCGTGCGCGAGAGGGTACTTTTTCCACAGCCCGATTCTCCCACTAACCCGAGAATTTCTCCTTTGTAAATCTGTAAATTAACCCCATCCACCGCTTTAATCGTCTGGTTTTGTTTCCCAGATAGCCAGCGATCGAGTAAGTTGGTTTCTAGGGTATAATGTTGCTGCAAGTCTTTCAGAGAAAGTAGAGGAGTAGATTTGAGGTCGGGAGGGGTTTGTACCGCATCCGGGTCGATCGCCTGAATATGTAAAGCCGCTTTGAGCAGAGATTGTGTATAAGAATGTTGCGGATTAAACAAAACTTCTTGCGTTTTGCCCGTTTCCACCATTTCGCCTTTATACATCACTGCAATGCGATCGCAATATTCCCCAACCATTGCCAAATCGTGAGAAATCAGCAACAGCGCTAAATCCCGGTCCCGACAGAGGCGAGTGAGTTCCTGTAAAATTTCCGCTGAAACCGTCACATCTAAACTGGTAGTCGGTTCATCGGCGACAATTAACTTGGGATCCAGCAACAGTGCCAAGGCGATCGCCACCCGTTGACGCATCCCCCCACTAAACTCATGAGGATATTGGGACCATCGCGCTGCCGGAATCTTCACCGCCTCCAAAGTGGCAACTGCCTTGTCCTTAGCCTGTTTCCGGCTTAAATTCGGTTGATGAGCCTTGAGGGTCTCTATACAATGCTCCCCAATCGTCATCAAAGGGTCTAACCTGGTCATCGGGTCTTGAAAAATCAGGGCCACCGCTTCTCCCCGAAACCGGCGCAATTCCGAGGGGGTCAAGTCAAATACTGGCTGACCCTTAAAATACACTTGTCCCTCGACTAAGCTAGAGGGCGGCAATAATCGCATCGCAGCGCGTCCTAAAGTAGACTTGCCGCAACCGGATTCTCCCACCAGTCCCATCCGTTCTCCCGGTGACAGGGTAAAAGACACCCCATTCACCGCCCAAACCGACTCACTCCCACCCCCACCACGTCCGGAAGGGTAGGCAACTCGCAGATTTTCTACACAAAATAAAGCGTCATTCATGATTGTTGCTGGTTGGTTAGTTGAGGGGAGATGGGGGAGGTGGGGGAGATGGGGAGGATGGGGGAGATGGGGAGGATGGGGGAGATAGGGGAGATGGGGGAGATGGGGGAGATGGGGGAGATAGGGGAGATGTTCGTAGTAACGACTTCAGTCGTTCTCTTCCTGTTCGTAGTAACGACTTCAGTCGTTCCCTCGTTACTTGGTGTCCGCCAAGTAACGCCCATATCAGGCTCTGGCTCCAGTTCCCCAGGAGGTATAGACCCTGAGATTGCTGCTGTGATGGCTGTTGCCATCACAGCAGAGCAACGACTGAAGTCGTTACTACGAACATCTCCCCCATCCTCCCCATCCTCCCCATC
>CAYUEH010000649.1:0-3333 GCA_964442465.1 uncultured Laspinema sp.
GAGTCTATCCTGTATTAAGTGTTGATAACCCTGGGTAAAAATCCAATAATTTTGTGGATCTATCTTCATAAATAGGAGGGGATTAAAAGGAATTTTCTATCATTCTGTGAATTAAAATCCAGACTCCCGCTCCCAAGGTTGCTAAATTAAAGCTCAGGGCTAAAAATAAAGCAAAATAACCGAACAGCGTTAGAGTGATTTCATGGCGATCGTCGGGAATAAATCGAGTTTTTTCCACGGTAATAAACTCGGAAAGTTTCCCCTCTATAAAATTTCTCCCCAGTCTTCTATTGTAGAAATAAAAATGTTTTTTGATGCCTTTGGGTTGATAAATACTCAGCCCTCGTTTTCCCGCGCTGAGGTGACTAATCTTATTAAAATTCACCCCGAAAGTTTTAATGGCTTTTCGGGAAAAATCTGGACAGGAAAAACAAGCTAAACCCCGCTCAGTCAATACAAGGCAGGCTAATTGGCCTTGATATCGCACCCCAACCACGTCAAGAATTTGACGGGTTGAGGGCATCAATTCGGCCAGAGCCTGAGCGATTTTAGGAATGGCGTAGTAATAATCCACGCTGAACTTTCCGGTTTGGGGAAACCGACCGATGTCTCGGAGTAAGTCCTCATAGTCAAGGGCACTGAGAGGCGATCGCCCTTCATCCGGTTGTTCTGCACTGGGAGGAACTGCGGGAGAATGATCCACGGATTGGGGGAATTTTTGGAGGCGATCGCCGTTCCGGGATTGGGGAGTTCTGCCCGGGTTTTTTCCCTTTTTAACCGAGGGGGGTGGGGTGGATCTTCGGGATTGGCGCTCACCTCTAGTCCCAGAAACTGGAGCCTCTACGGGTGCGATCGCCGAGAGTTCATCAGAGAATTCACCCTGGGGAGAGAGCTTAAACTCCTGGGCCCAGGCAGGGGTTCTCTGTCCGGTCTGAAGACCTAAGACTTTCAGGGAGGCGATCGCCTCGGGAGCCAATTTCATCACCCCTTGATAAATAAACCCCGCTAACACTTTTTGATTGGGAACCTTGGGGGCTGCCAGGGTAATCTGCAAGCACCGACCCTTGAGGGCAGCTTTCGCCGTGATCCCTTTGGGTTCGAGGGACCGATTGATCAGGGCGGCGATCGCAGTGGGGCGGCCCTGTTTAGCAAGTTCCAAAAGCTCAGTCTGTGTCATAGCTGGCCAGAAGGGATGATTAGAAAAAAGCGCGAATACCGATAAGCATCAGGATAAAGGATCACGTCAGTTTTGCCGATAAAAGTATTCGCACCCCTGGTGAGGGATCCAAGCGCCATCCCGTTAGCCATAAGCTCTCGACGCCTGGGGTTGTCTGGGGTGTTTGCTCTGTTCAATCACCCCAATTCGTTCCTTAATTTAAAACCCACTTCCCTTTACTCAACAGCATTTGCAGCCTGTTGTCGAGCCAAATCAGCGTTTTGCTGATACTGCCCCACTCGGGGTGCAGCCGCTGGGTAATTGGCGCTAGTTTCTGGGACTTGGCTCATCAAATCGCTGGCCTCCTGCCACAGCACTGCAATCTGATTCCATTCCGCCTGGGTTTGAGCTGTTTGGGTTTGCGCGACCGCCTGGTTGGCTCGTCTGACCGCTTCCGCAAAGGGATCGGCAGCGGGGGCGGCTTCCGGGGCCGGTGTAGGGGCGGCTTCCGGGGCCGGTGTAGGGGCGGGCGGCTCCCCTTCTGGGGCTGGGGCTTCGGTGGCTGGGTCCCCTTCTGGGGCTTCGGTTACCGGTTGTTGATCTCTCATCAAGAACCAGTAGGCAGCACCCCCGCCTAGAAATAGGATTAAAACAACCAGAGGAACAATCAGCAGGACTTTATTCTGATACCATTTGGTCCCCTGGGGTTTCACTGAAGCCATTTCTTCGTCCTCGTCCTCGTCCTCGTCCTCGTCGTCGAGGTATTCCTCTTCCTCGTCTTGATCAGACCCGTCTAAATCATCGTTGGGCATCAGATTTTCTTCCTCATCAGGGAGCAGGTCCTCATCTTCAGCGAGCATATCCTCATCTTCGGCGAGCATCTCGTCATCGCTGGCGAACATATCCTCGTCGGTGGCGAACATATCCTCATCGGTGGCGAATGCATCTTCTGGGGGTTCGATGTCTATTTCTTCTTGCCACGCCGGAAGGCGATCGCCGATTTTGCGTCCGTAAATCTTCAAGGTCGGAACTGACTCAATCCCCAACTCGGTTAGACCATTCTTAATGAAAGGAACTAGGGCCGTGGGTTCCGGAACTGTGTCTGATTCAAGCAACAGTAACAAAGAACCGTCTTTGAGTACGGCTTTTGCCGTTATCCCTTGAGATTGAATCGCGTGATTGACTACAGCAGCGATCGCCTCGGGTTGACCCTTTCTGGCGAGTTCTTTTTGGTCTTTCGGTGCATTAAATAAGGGCATGGGAGGAGGTAGGTAGATTCTGAAATCATCTTACTGTCGAGAATACCCACGGGAAACTTTAGCTTAGTCGGTAGATCGGATTTTACCTCAAACTTTGGCTTTCTTTCCTACATCAGTTCGGCGATCAGAGCAAACGGGCAAGAACCCAGATTTTTGGCCCGCGCTTTGGGGTTCATGAGTAGCAATTTTCTCAAGAAACCTGGTTTTTTATCCCTCTACTGTACCGAGGCCCTCGGTTAGGTTGGTGGGGACAGGTCGGGATCTCCCGGTGGGGGTCGCTCACCCTGGCGATCGCCTTTTTCTCAAAACTCTCCACTCAGAGTTGGAGTTTCGCCAGTCCTGGGGTCTGGATATCATCACCCCCAAACCGGCGATCGCCACAGGTGGAACTCTACAATCCGCTCCCTGGACCTAGACTTACCCCCTAGACTCCTGGGATGATTCCGCAACTGTCCCCGGTCTTGTCAGGGTTCCTGGATGTTTGGAAACCTCCTGGAAAAGGGCTGGGGGCTGGTCAAGATTTTGCCCCGGGTCTAATCTACAACCCTTAACAATCCTTGGCGTAGGGCCTCAAATACCCGATCGATCAACATTTGGTCTTTTGAACTCAGGGAATCCTTTGATAACAGGGTCATCATAAAGATTCTTTGATCGGCCCGCGTGATGCGGTGGGTGAGGAAGATCCGTTCGACAATTTTTTCAATATTAGATTCCGGTTGCACTCTATTACGGTCATCATTCGGGATGTGATGGCTACAGTTGTTTTAAAATCTACCATTGCTGGGGAAATCGCGGCAATTTTTAGCCCCTTGCACCCGGTGGATTGTTTCTTGGCGACAGTCATCTTCAGGGGTGACTCATTCTAGGACCTCTACCGAGGATTTGCAGAGACTGGACAAGAAACCGGCTTTCAGGGAT
>CAYUEH010000650.1:0-3333 GCA_964442465.1 uncultured Laspinema sp.
TGCGGAGATGGTAAGCGCATAAATAGAGGTTGGGGGCGAAAATGTTCATCATAACGGGTTATCATTAATTGTAGGGTATAAAAAATTTTTGCCCTTACCTGGTGGCTTGAATTTCAATAAATTCCGACCTCAAATCAATTTGCCAATTTTCATCAACAAATTCCAGGTTTTCATCATAGACTAGCATCAATTCTGCAATAGAAATGGGAGGATTAGCGGTTTCGATGTTTAGGGTAAATTTCAGTTGAATGCGGCGTTTATCTCCGTTGAAAATCACGCCGCTGCTGATTAATTCGGGGGATAGAGGACGAGGGAGGATGATGTTTTCATAAAAGCGATCGCATTCATCCCAATAGCCGGATATTTGATAATCACATAATGCCAAATGCTCCCAAACCAGAGCATTAGCATCAATACCCTTAACAACTTCTGATAAATTTTCCCAAACCGGATGATTTTTTAGAATCGTCATAGATAGATATGGGTTTCTAATGTTCTGTGTCAAAACCAGGAAAGTGCAAAACATCATCAATCATTTGGCCATGAAATCTGCGATCGCGTAGCGTCTCGGAACGAGAATCGCCTCCTTTTCCTAACACCTTTGATTTCCAGTCGTATCCATCAACTTCCGATGCAACTAGGCCCATATTTCCGCGAGGAGGGACAATCCCTTTGTTAATGGGTTTTAAGTGTTTATTGTTGCCATCATATCTAATCCCCTGTTGAATTTGTTCTGAGCCAAAAGAAACTTTCATACCACTAGAAGTCTGGTAAATAGTATCAGATTGAATTTCTGACCAGTTTTGAGGTAAAGTTTCCATCGTTCTCAACTTGATTGAGATTGACCCTCTTTTTTACCCATTCTCGGAAGCCTGGTTCGGAGAACTTCGGTAATTTCAGGATATAGATTGACCAAATCGTGGGACTCTGTACTGGGCGGAATATTATGCTCCCCTCTTATCTTGCGGGTACTCGCTGCATCCACTGCATCGGTTATCGCCTCATAATTGGAAAACCAACTTTCCAAACAATCGGCTATTTGTTCATCCGATGCGGTTTTTAACTTAATTAATTGGTTTTGCAACTCTCCTAAACTGTCCGATACTTCTGGATTCTTAAACAGTTCTGGTTTATTTTCCCAAACCGATAGAAAAGCGCTGATAAGTTCTTCTGGGTTCATAATTATCCTAACCGGGCTTAACGACTAAAAGACGGAGGCGGTTACTCTACTTATTTTACGCTCCAATGGCGCAAAATGCCGCCCAGTAGTAGGGAGACTCAAACCGTTTAGCATCCAGTTTATTTTTCCAATAGCCAAGGGTGAGTCTTTTTTTCATTTCCTTCCGCCGCTCGGGACTAATCACCGCACAGCTATCAATCCAGTCTAACAAATCTTGCACCGTCGCTTCCCGCAACCAAGTCTGAGTCTGCCGCAACGCCAGAACCACCGACAGTTCAGATTGCTGCTGGAGAGTTTGATAAAACTGAATCATTAAAATCGCCGTCGAGATATCCGCCACCGCCCAGAGGGTACTCACCACATTGGGAGAACCGGCCAAAATGAAGCCACTGGGTAAACCGATATATTCATCACTGGTGGAGGTGAAGTCGGTGATACCCGTTTCGCAGGCGGACAGGGTGACGAGACGGCAGTGGGTCAGGTCAAGGCGTAAGATATCCTCTAAGGTCAGACATTTTTGCAGGTCGAGGACTTTGTTGTCTTCTAGGGACAGATAGCGGCTAGGGTCATCGGTTGGGGGAGGGGGCGTGAAGGTACTTTTAGCCAGGATGAGGGCGGATTTGAGGGCATCTTGAAAGTTGAAGTAGCCGTGACAGGAGAAGTGGGTACAGTGGGCATTTTTCAGGGTTTCCCCATCAATGGCGGCTTTTTCGGCTTCGTCATGTTTGAGGACTTGGTGGGGGTTAAACAGGGATTGGATGGCTTCGACTTCCATATCGGTGAATTGGAGGTCTTGGGTGGGGTTTTGGATGGCGAAGAGGCGGTTAAAGTGGGGGCGTTGGTTGATGCGTTTTTTGGCTTGTTGGAGAACTTGGCAGTTGGGGGCGTAGGCGACTCCCTTGGGGAAGAGGTCTTGTAGGAGGCCCTCACCGTCTTCTGTGGCAACGGGTAAGGCATGGAGGGGGAACAGGTGCAGGTAGCGGTGAGGGATGAGGATGAGTTTTTTGCAGGTGGGGAAGTTTTTAAATAGGTTTTGCAGGATTTCATCCAGATGGAGGATTTTGGGGAGTTCTTCCAGGCGATCGGCCAGAGTTTTGCGCCATTGGCTGTTGTCTCGGTTGCGGTAGTCGCGAAGATAGGCGTTTCGCCAGTCGATGAGGTTTTTCAAGTCTTCCTCAGAAGATGTCCAGAGTGTGATCCCCCCTGCCCCCCTTAAGAAGGGGGGTTCTGAGGGGTCTGCCTCTTGTTCCCCCCCTTTTGAAGGGGGGGTTAGGGGGGGATCAGGCATTAGGGTGAAGGTGAGGAATTTATCACCTAGGATGTACCATTCCAAAATTGCAGTTTCTTCATCCAGTAACTCTTGCATCCCTTGGAAATGCAAAGGTTTATAGGGTTCGAGTTGTTGCTTTTCTTGCCGCAATTGGTTGAGGTGGGTTGGGTCGGGCTGAGTCCCATCTTGCAGGCGGCGTTCTGCTTGGGCAATGGCGATTTTGAGCGCTTGCAACTGTTGGCGGATGTTCTCGGGAATCACTCCCCCTGGGTAGGCGTCACGGGTAGCTATCAGTTCCACCAGGTTGCGGGCTTTACTGCGGTCTACATATTCAATCGCATCCTGGTATCGACCCAATTCTAGGCACACTTCCACCATGCCGCGATAAACTTTGTTCCATTCTTCATTAAAGTTGCGTTTATACCCCTCGCTATCGGCACCAATTTCACCCCGCAGATATTCCACCTGCTCCAGTGCCGCTTGAAAGCTACGGTAGGCATTTTCTAAGGCTTCTTGTTTCTGGAAGTAACTGTTTCCACTCAGGCGAGATTGAGCTTGGTAGACAAAACCAAAGTTATTCAAAGTTTGTGCTAAATCGCGGGCCAACCCCAACCGACGCCGAATGGCTGCTGCTTCATCGTAAGCACGGATGGCAGCCTCCAGATGACCGGCGGGGTCGATGCCCATTTCGGCTTGGATGCTGCGGGCAATCCCTAGGTTATTCAGGGTAGCGGAGAGGTCTTTGTCTAACCCCAATCGGCGCAGAATTTCTGCGGCTTCATCGTAAGCCGTGATGGCGGCTTCCAAATGGCCAGGGGAGTCTCCGCTCATTTCGGCTTGGGTTTTGCGGGCAGACCCTAGGTTATTCAGGGTAGCGGAGAGG
>CAYUEH010000651.1:0-1816 GCA_964442465.1 uncultured Laspinema sp.
CATCCGGAAGTTGAGACGATCGCAGTCAATGGCAAATCAGTCGATTTTTCTTATCGGATGCAAGATGGCGATCGCTGCGATATCTATCCCATTTCTCAATCGGTGGAACTTTCGCCTCGGGTGAGGTTGCGTCCCCAACCTGAACCGCGTTTCGTGTTGGATATCCACCTGGGAAAACTGGCGGGATTTTTGCGAATGTTGGGGTTTGATACTCTCTATCGCAATGACTATCCCGATGAAGAGTTAGCGCAGGTTTCCAGTACGGAAAATCGGATTTTGCTGACGCGGGATATCGGGTTGCTCAAGCGCGGGATTGTGACTCACGGGTATTGGGTGCGATCGACCAATCCTCATAAGCGTCTCGAAGAAGTTTTGCGCCGGTTTGAGTTGTTCGATGCCATCACGCCGTTTAGTCGCTGCATTCACTGCAATGGATTACTGGAAACTGTTACCAAAAATAGCATTTTAGAGCGATTGGAACCGAAAACCCGAGAACATTATGATGAATTTCGGCGCTGTAGTTCTTGCGATAAAATCTACTGGAAAGGTTCCCATTATGAAAAGATGCAGGAATTTATTGATGGGGTGAGGGGGGATATTTTGCTTAAATGAATCCCCATAAAGAAGTAAGGTTGGCATTGCCAACCTTACCCATTAATCTATTGAAAATGAACAGTTTATTTAACTAAAACCCCCGGTTCTTTTTGTCGGGGGACAACCTCTAAAATATCGGTTTGGGAACAGTATTTTAGATCTTCATGACAGTTGAGACGGAGCAGGCGTTGGCCGTGACTGGCGTGATGCATTAAGCCTACTAAATCGTCTTGCCAGTGACGATAGAGAGCTAAGGCAGCGATCGCCTCGTCATTGCCAGCGAGTTCCTTGAGGGAGAGGTTGCTACGGGTGAGTAAACCATCGGCGATCGCCCCGGCACAGACCGTATCTTCCAAAGAATAGCTGCCTTCCCAACCAGAACTGACAATCCAAACGGTTTCTGGATTGGTTTCTAGGAGATAGTTCACCACCGCTTGGCGATTAATTAACGCCGCTGCGAGTACCGAGGGGGCCGATTCGATTCGTTGCAACGCCCTTGTGCCGTTGGTGGTACTGATGAACAAACGACAGTCTTTGACTCGTTCAGGGGTGCAATCTAAGGGGGAGTTTCCCAAGTCGCATCCTTCAACTTTGGCCCCCCCGCGTTCTCCAGCACGCAGGCGTTTTTCAGCGGGCCAATCTGCGCTCAGTTGCATGAGCTGATCCATATCACTAAACACTTGCACGGCTTCCGCACCGGCATGGAGTACCGTGGCGATCGTGCTGGTGGCGCGTAAAACGTCAACGGCGATCGCGCAATCGGGCACGCTATCGGTGGGGGTCAGTTCGGGAGTGTGGTAGACAAAGAGCTTCACTGCTTGAAAACACCTGCTTGTTAAACTGCCGAGTTCTTATTTTATGGGTTTGGGGGGTATTCTTGATAAATTTTCTTAGAAATTGAGGTTAGGGGGGATTTCATCCGGTGTGGGTATCCCTGATATATCTCCCCCCCTGGGGATCTTACAAGAGTAGGTTTTTTACGTTCAGGGGGATTTCCCTCACATTAACTGCAACTCCGGTTCCCTCCCCTTGGCAAGGGGAGGGTTAGGGTGGGGTCCTCCTGACGTGACAAAGTGGTAGGGTGGGCACGGCCCACCTGACTTATGGTGGGCCGTGCCCACCCTACTCCTACTCCAGATGTCCCCTTAAAACACCATCATCGATAAGTGTTCGGGATGTTCAATCATTTCTTGGGCCAATAAAAAGGCGGCGATCGTCCAGG
>CAYUEH010000651.1:1916-3331 GCA_964442465.1 uncultured Laspinema sp.
TGTTCGGGATGTTCAATCATTTCTTGGGCCAATAAAAAGGCGGCGATCGTCCAGGTTTGATACTTTCTGGCTTCTTTTCCGATTAGTCTGCCGGTTGTCCCATCATAATATTCCGGCCACTCATCTTTTTGTAAGCGTTTTGAAGCAATTTGAATTGCTTTGCGGGCAATTTCTGGTTTTTCGGTATGGAGGGCCGCTGCGGTTAACATCCACAGCAACACCGGCCAATTTCCCCCATTATGATAGGACCAAGCCCGATTTTTGGGGTCACATCCGGTCATCATTTCCCAATCCCGTCCTTCTAAGGCGGGAAAACAAATTTTCATGGGCATTTGTCCCACTAGATTTTCCCAGCGCCTTTCAATCAGGGTCATGATTTCTAGGGATTGTTCTGGGGTGGTTAAGCCGGATAAAATGGCCATTAAGTTACCCAGGGCAAAAAACCGACAATCGAGTTGAGAAGGGCCGAGATTTCCGGCGAGATAGCCTCCGCCTTCGGGCAACCACCGACTCAGGCGATCGTAGGGAATGGAGTCGGAGTAAATATTAAATTGATTGAGGGCGGTTTCGCCATATTCTTCCCCTTTGTAGCGGTAAATGGCATTGACGCGATCGAGGTCTAGCCAATAATGTTGGCGCAAATGAATTTTGAGCGACTGTAATCGTTTTTCAACGGCTTGATTAATGTAGGAATTTTCTACATTTTCAAGCAGGAGTTCTTTGGCCGATCGCAAGGCATAGTAAAATAATGCTTGAATTTCCAAAGGATGACCGTCAATGCCCATCCGTCGGTCAATCATGCAAGCGCCATCGGGAACTAAGATGGTGGGGTACATATCGAAGCGAGCCACCAAACACAATTCCATAATTAACCGGATGCCTTTTTGAAAATCCGGTTGATGGGCGATGGACAATTCCCCGGTGGTGTTGATATAATTCCGCAAAACGAAAATCCACCATAAACAAGAATCAACTGGGGTGACTCGCCCGATCGCATGGTTGCCAAAGTCAGCCAGTAAATATTCTTCATGTTTACTGTGGACGACTTTGAAACTAGCGGGCATTAATCCTCGACCCGCTTCCAGAAAATCCAGTTGTCTTTCTTTGATTTGTAATTTTAAGGTCTGGACCAGGAAATTGCGCACAATTTCGGTTTTGCCTTTCATTAAAAAGACCAGTGCACAGGATACAAAATCCCGGATAAAACACTGATCGTAATTCAGGGCTTCAGCACTGGGATCTGACGCCGCAACGGTCCCGACGGGATGACCGTGATAATAAATAATCGATTTTTCCAGAACTTGCCATGCTTCATCGAGGATCGTGCTGTCCGTACCCATTAATTCCCTGAGTGTACTGCTTTGATAAACAGTTCATTATAGCATCTATGCTCCGCAATTCTCTGATTCCAGAAA
>CAYUEH010000652.1:0-3327 GCA_964442465.1 uncultured Laspinema sp.
GGGCTAAAAACCCCCTACAATTAAGGGATACCTTTTATCGTTCGAGGAGACAGAGCGAGAATGCCTGCTGCTGTTGGAGTAATTCAAACATTAGGGTTTCCGGCTGTGCTTGCCGCTGCTGATGCGATGGTTAAAGCCGCCCGAGTCACCCTCGTGCATTATGATTTAGCGGAAAGAGCCGAGTTTATGGTGGCCATTCGCGGACCCGTTTCTGAAGTGGAAACCGCGATGGCGGCAGGAATTGCCGCTGGAGAGAACACCCCTGGGGGTGTGGTCGTCACCCATTATATTATTGCCAATCCCACGGAAAATGTAGTCGATGTCATGCCGATCGCCTACACCGATGCAGTGGAACAGTGGCGATGATTCCTGCCCCTACCCAGGACCCGAAAATTCTAAAATAATCCGCATCTCAAGACGAAATGTGTCAACAAGCTGCGTAAAATTGGGTTTGGGAGTTTTACAGTTTTGATTGAGGAAATTAGAGGATGCCATCACAGCAAGCAGTTGGAGCACTTGAAACCAAGGGGTTTCCAGGAATTTTAGCAGCAGCAGACGCGATGGTGAAAGCAGGTCGCGTCACCTTAGTGGGATATATTAGAGCCGGAAGCGCGCGCTTCACCGTGATGATTCGGGGGGATGTCTCGGAAGTCAAAACGGCAATGGAGGCCGGAATTGATGCCGTAGAGCATACATTTGGGGCGACCTTAGAAACTTGGGTAATTATTCCGCGTCCCCATGAAAACGTAGCCTCAGTGCTGCCGATCGACTATTCCGATAGTGTGGAACAATACCGGCAAGCAACAGAAGGGATGAGACTGCCTCGGGGAAATGGTGCACCGCCGCTCTAAGCACAGATGAGGGCGGAGTCCCCAGAAGTAGGGCGCACACCATCGTGCGCTCCTTCTCTTGCTGCGGCTGCATAACAGGAGTCCTGTGAAGCCTTAAACCGCCTTGAACTCTCCATCATTTGCCCCGATTAATTGGAGCGATAATAGTTAATATCTAACCCAAGCAGCACCTTTTCAGTATTTGCCAAATCCCCAATAAACTTCTGTAGCGGTGGCGGCAGTTTCTTGACTAAAGTCGGAATGGCAATAATTTGTTCTTGTTCCATCAGTTCCGGCTGTTCATAAATATCAATAACTTCTAATTCATATCGTCCCGGTAAATATTCTTCACAAATATTTTTAATTTTGTTGAAAGCTCGATTAGAATTGGGCGTATTTCCAGCAATAAATAAGCGAAGTAAGTATTTTTCCTCTGAAGGTCGCGACAAAAACTCTTCAAATACATCGACCTCGGGTTTGGAGATTTTTTCCGGCTTGTTTTCCATGTTCTTTTCCTTGAATGAGACACTGATATCATGGGCTACTCCTAAAAGAGAAATAGCAGACGTTTAAACTATTTACACGAATTCTGGTGAGTCGGGGACGGAATAATATAGTCTTGTATAGACTTGCTATAAGTCACTATTCCCCTCAACCCGTCGCATTTCTCCCATCTTTATTTCAGTTTCTCGGTGAATTTTTTCCTCCAACTCTTCTTTATGGATTCCCCGTTCTATCTCGGCTTTTTCTAATTCAAAATCAGCTTGTAATGCCTGAATTTTGGCTTCAATCACCGCCCGTTTCCGTTCGATGTTTCGTTGTTTGGTTTCAATTTCTTTTTGCCGCAGTAATGTCTCTGCTTGTTCGCGAGATTCCTGGACGGCGCGCGCTGAACCCGTGAGTACACCGCCCGGTCCAAGATAGGCTTTGATTAATTCTACCCCAGATGAACTCAGGCGAAATTCCCGGACTTGATTCGAGTGTTCCATGCCGCGAGATTTCAGCAGGTACAGTAATCGATTACGTTCGCCGTTGGTTTCCATATCCCGCAGCATCAGCCAGGTATCCATTAATGAAGAAACTCCGATATCTGTGCGTTCTAAGGAGGTACTGCTGCTGATGGTGAGACTCGTCATCAAACTGGTGATAATGTGGGTTTTCAGAAAGTCAATCAGGCGCATCAGAAAAGATTTGACCTCGATATCATTTCCGACATAATGAAGGTTAGAAATTGGGTCAACAATCACAACCTGGGGTTTTAAGGTCTCGATCGCATGATAGAATTTGACCAGGTGCATTTCTAAGCCATACAGGGTCGGACGGACGGATTCAAATACCAACAGACCATCCCGAACACAACGTTCTAAGTCTAACCCAATCGATCGCATATTCCGAATAATTTGGTTGGGAGATTCCTCAAACGCAATGTACAAACAGCGTTCTCCCCGCCTACAAGTTGCCTGAGCAAAATGTGCCGCTACCGTACTTTTTCCCGTGCCTGCGGTGCCACTAATTAAAACACTGCTGCCGCGATAAAATCCCTGACCTCCCAACATGGTGTCAAGACGGTGAATTCCCGTAGAAATTCGTTCCTTAGATACTTTATGATTCAGTCCAATTGAAGTAATCGGGACAACAGAAATGCCGTCCTTTTCAATTAAAAATGGGTACTCATTACTGCCATGTTTGGACCCGCGATATTTGACAATATGTAAAGTCCGGGTGGCAATGCGATCGCTAACTTGCTGTTGCAAACGAATCACACAATCGGAAACATATTCCTCTAATCCTTGGCGGGTGAGGGAATTTTCCCCACTTTCGGCGGTAACAATCGCCGTCACCCCTTTATCTTTCAGCCACCGAAACAACCGCCGCAGTTCGGATCGGACGATCGCCTCGTTGTCCAATCCGCCAAAGAGCACCTCTAAGGTATCCAAGGCAACCCGCTTGGCTTGGACTCGATCGATGGCGATCGCCAGTCGCAGAAATAATCCTTCTAAATTGTATTCTCCAGTTTCTTGAAACTCACTGCGATCGATTTGCACATAATCAATCCCTAATTTTTTTTTGTCTTGTAAGGCTTTAACATCCCACCCGAGGGAGATGACATTTTGTCTTAATTCTTCAGGGGTTTCTTCAAAAGATAGAAACACACCCGGTTCATCGTAGTCCTCAACCCCCTTGATTAAAAACTGCATCGCCATCAAGGTTTTGCCACAACCGGCAGTTCCACACACTAACGTGGGTCGTCCCTGGGGTAATCCACCCCCGGTTATTTCATCTAAACCTCGAATACCCGAGGGACATTTTGCGATCTCCTGCGGTTCAGTTTTTTCCTTAAAATTTTGTTGAATCATGATTTTACAAATGGATTCTGGAAAGATTAGACAATGATTACCCTGTAATTATTATATCGCGCCCTCGGTTCTCTCTCGCTCTCCATGATCCCGGATAACGACTGAAGTCGTTACTACAAACGGGGAGATTTGCGGGTTTC
>CAYUEH010000653.1:0-3306 GCA_964442465.1 uncultured Laspinema sp.
ATCAGGGAACTCCAAAAAATAAAATCTTCTATCAGAGATCCCCCTTTCCCCCCCCTTAGATGGATCCCCCGACTGTCCCCCTTGGATCCCCCGACCGTCCCCCTGGGATCCCCCGACCGTCCCCCTGATTATCCCCCCCCTGCCCCCCTTAAGAAGGGGGGAGCCAGAGGAATAAATGTTTAGTTCCATGGGGGAAGCCAGAGGAATAAATGTTTATTTAACGGGGGGCTTGAATAATTCGGCAAAACTTATAATGCCCCACTTTATTTATGAAAATCCCTAATTCTTTATAGAACCCAAGTCAGAACCAATCCATTGCCAAATTGATCAATGAAGTGTTTGTCCAGGGGAGCATCTCCTGAAAGGTCGCCCTCAACCTAAATCCCACTCCCCCTCATCCCCAACGCCCCTTCTTCCCTTTTTGGGAGAAGGGGAGAAGGGGGATGAGGGCCAACTGTCCAAATTGAGATGCTCCCTAAACAAGTCTCTATCCCGTTAACTCTCCTGGCATTTTTGAATGAACGCTCAGTTGTTTTCTAGTCATAAAAATAGGATTGAATTGCCATCTTTTGTACTTCTTTATAAAATGAGCAAACCGTAAGTCCAAAGTGGGTGAAGTTCTGTCCCCGGATAGATTCGGATTTTTTTGTCTGCTCAGGTTTGGTGAGATTTTGATTGATCTGTAACTACCTCAATGTCGCACCGTTGTAAAATTTGACGGAGTGGCGATCGCTCTGGTTGGGCAACAATCCGAACAAGGATATTGCACCACGGACCAACCTAGGCGAACTCGAAGATTTGCGGGTATTCAACACTCACTCAGGTTGCGGATATTTCGCCGATGCAAGGTTTGAACCCACGCCCATTGGCTCAACCTGTACAGCACACCTGTGGCTGAGGTGAACGCCCTGACGGATTTGTCAAAGTTATCCTGCCTTGCTCTGCAAGGGACTGGCTTGCTCCATCTTACCTGTCCAGTCGAACCGGCCAGCGTCGGCTTGTTTTCACCAGAGGACGCGATGGGGCCGGCCAAATCCGGAACAGGAGTTGGGTGGGTACAACTCTTCTAGCAATGTGAGCTAATCAATCCACATTTCGGGGGGAGTTGTTGCTGGCACATAAGTCGTGGATGGACTGTAACTAGCGAGGTTAAACCACCCCACCGCCAGCAGGAGACCGAACCCACAGCCCAACAAAAAAGTCCAGGCGTGAGACGAGTCGATCACGCAGAGCAGGCGGCGATCGCCGCTATATACCTGCACTAGCCAGCCTTCGCTGGTGTTGTCAAATTTGGTCCGCAGTTTAGTTGAGTCAAAATTGTTCATGATGTCCGCTCCATGCTGATCGAATGTGTGTGGCAGTGGAGGACAAGTGCCCCCCGGTACGAAAACACCTGTGGTGAAATGTACCTGTGAATGGAGAGTGTCTCAAGGAGAGAGACTGGGCCGTTCAAACCTGACATTGATGTCGCACCGAAGATAGACATCTATGCTTTCGCCTTGAACGATAGTCTTAAGTTTATCTTACAGGACTTACGCAATCTGTAAGATAAACCCCTAAATGTAGAGGCAATTGGCTTTCTCTCCTCTACATTTAGGGTAGATGATCACAATCTGCGTAAGTCCTGTCTCAGATGTCATTACAATACCGAGGTACCCAGTGCTTGAACAGCTTCTTGCCCAAATGAGAATTGCTGGGGTTTTGAATCAGAACGTGTGCGCGTGCAGTACCTCCATCACATCACAGATATAGGCGATGCCCGAATAATCGTCGAAAAACTGCGCTGCGACCTCATCGGAAATCTTCACGGCCATATCCCGATTGGGGGTGAGTACCTCGAACTTGACGTTCGAGAAGGCGTCGCCAACGGTGGGTTGTCCCGACGATCGCACGCCGCGACTGCCTTTACCGCCAGCGGCCACCACCGTATATCCGGTAGCACCGGCTTCCTCGATGATCTTGGCGACCTTTTTCAGCAGCACCTTTTCCGTGACGATCACGAGCTTGCTGGCTTTCTGGGTCATTATGGGTTACCTCTTGATCCTTTGTGTTACGACAATTCAAGGCAAGACTCTATGGTTTTGCCTTGAACCATATTTTTAAGTTTATGCCAAAGATCGGCGAATCCACTACCCTCAGTTGAGAAAGATTGACTCAGATTAGCAGAAGCATTTTATAAAAAACGCTTATCTTTTTGGCGCTATGACAAGCAGGTGACCTGGGTAAAGGCAGGGAAAGACCTTAAATCTTGCAACTCCAAGCGTTCTAGAATCAATGTTTCCTGCTGGCCGATCAAGGCGTCGGCAGCCGCACAGTCTTTTGTCCTGGTGAGCAACAGCAGCAGATCAACGCAGCCGATCAACAGTGTGAGCCGTTTCTGGTGGCAACTCTGCCTGCTGTTCATCCCATTGGGTAAAGAAAGGTCTTTATAGAGGCATCGGGTACAGTAGCTGGCTCAAGAGACAAGTTCATGACGCCCAAGCGGACTGCGATTGGCAGCGCCATCCCAGGCAATTTGGGACGTGCAGTCATAGACAGCCCTTCTTAGAATAACCACAATGTATAGAGAAAATTCTATGATTCCCATTGGCATTAGCCATAGATATATGGGCTTGCTGAAAATAAAAGGAAAACTTATGGTTTGAATTGGAAATTACTTAGCAGATCGATGTAGAGCGAGCGCAAATCTGTGCGAATTTAAGGATAGACTTAAGCACATAGAAATTCGGGTCCTAATAGATATTGAGCTATGGGAGGTGCTGCGGGACACCGACAGCTTTGAACCCGGTTCGGAGATTGGCAACCTCTGATCACCCTATCGACAGGTATTCGCGTAACACCTGTGATCCAGGGATGAAGCACTTCATCCCTCTTCAACTGTTTAAAGCTCACTTATCCCAATAATCACTCCTGGCTATAGGAGGTGGAAGGAGGTATTCATGGCAAATTGCTCTCCCATAACTCATCGGAACTTTCTGTACATCCCAGGGGCGGAGGCACCTGGCTCTATCTTAATCTCTGGTTGGCCCTGTTGCCCACAGTCTGCATCTAGTTTGCGGCTTTAGGGGTGAGTACGATGGCGTTTAACCTGAATGGTTTTAACTTTAATCACTCGGTGCTGGATGCTTCGGGTCGTCCGGTGTTGACTGATGCTGACATCATCAACCGGGCTAATCTGGGCGATCGGTCGATGTATTCCCCGAATTTGCACCCTTTTCCGTTGCGGCTAGAGATCAATAATCGTTCCCCACCTGAGTGGGTATCCGAAAACCTGATCTTCCAGCACAAGACGCACCGGGATGCAGA
>CAYUEH010000654.1:0-1856 GCA_964442465.1 uncultured Laspinema sp.
GGTTTCGGAGTATTGTCCAGCAAGATATTCCCTGTACTGTCCGTCACTTGGACAATAAAGGTCGGATCCGAATGCCAACCATTGCTGGCAAACGTAGCAAAAGCCCCAGCCATTTCCATCGGCGTCATATCGATCGCCCCTAACGGCATAGAAATCACCGGTTCCATTGGACTCGTAATTCCCAGGGCACGGCAAATCTCAATAACTTTATTTAACCCCACCGCTTGTCCCAGCTTAATCGCGGGAATGTTTAGGGAAACTTCCAACGCCTTGCGAATCGAAACCGCCCCGGAAAAACCGCCCCCATAGTTTTGCGGCGAGTAATACCCATCCCCGTCCCGATAGCTCACCGGCGTATCCTGGACAATCGAGTTAGGGCCGTAGCGACCCGACGCAAAGGCCGCATAATAAACAAACGGCTTAAACGCCGAACCCGTTTGCCGTCGCGCCTGAATCGCCCGGTTATATTGGCTACTTTGGAAATCGACCCCCCCCACCATCGCTTTCACGAAGTGAGTGCGCGGGTCCACCGCCACTAACGCAACTTGACCATTGGTACGGCTGTAGAACAGTCCTTGATAATACAGCCGCTCATGCCAACGCTGGACCGTTCGTTCCGCCATCCGTTGGAAATTCATATCAATGGTCGTTTGAACCCGCATCCCGCCCTTGAGGACGGCATCCCGACCGAAACGGCGGGTCAACTCCTGAATCACCGCATCGGTGACATAAGGCAGATTGCTTTGACCAAAGGAGGTGACTCGTCCCACTAACAGCGGTTGCTGACGAGCTTCCGCTTCCTCTTCTGCGGTAATCCACTTCAGGTCCCGCATTCGGCCCAGGACCACCGCCTGCCGTTGTTTGGCGAGGGGATAGTTGACAAAGGGGCTATATTCTTCTGGGGCCTGGATGATGCCCGCCAGCATCGCCCCCTCTGCCAGGGTCAACTCCGAGGAAGGCTTATTAAAATAACTTTGGGAAGCGGTTTCAATCCCATACAAGTTATGTCCCCAATAGACCTGATTCAGATAGAGTTCTAAAATCTCGTTTTTTTCGAGAATTTGCTCCATCCGAATCGACAGAACCGCCTCAGCCGCTTTCCGGCTAAAGGACCGATTCGGGGACAAAAACAGGTTTTTAACCAACTGCATCGTCAGGGTCGAACCCCCTTCCACGGTCTCCCCTTGCTCGATATTGGCGACCAAGGCCCGCATTATCCCGCCCGGGTTAATTCCGTGGTGGAGGTAAAAGTGGCTATCTTCAATCGCTAAAACTGCTCGTTTCAGGTTCGGGGAAATATTATCTAAAGGAACCACTTCCCGGTTGGCTTCATCATGAATCCGGGTTAAAAGAGTCCCATTAATATCGTAAATGTACGTCGTTTCTGTGGGAACATAGGATCGTAACACCCGGACGTCAGGAAGGTTGCGGAAGCTCAAAGCCAAGCCGACCAGTCCACCAGCCACGACCGAACTGAGCAACATGGTCATTCCAAGCAGAGTTCCTGCGGTGACTTTGCTGACGCCCTGAAAAAAGCTGAAAATTGGTGCGGAGTCTCCAGGGGGATTTTGTCTAATCGTGTTAGTAGACACGGCGATTTTACTTCCTCTCTAATCAAAGCTCAATAGGATGAAAGGTGGACCGGGCAACTGGGGATACAGGCGAGGTCAAGTCATTTGGGAGCAATTTTAGCGCGATCGCAGAACAATTGGTGGTAGCAATCTCATCGATGCAGTTTATCATCCCAAGTCCAATCCTGCCGCAACGCCCACGCGCTGGCTTCCCCAAAATTAGATCGACAAGTTCCCAATCCAATAATCCGGACGGCCCGATCGCAATCTTGACGCGGTGGGGGG
>CAYUEH010000654.1:1956-3298 GCA_964442465.1 uncultured Laspinema sp.
ACTCCAAGATAAGGGACCAAAGTTATTTATGATGGGTGCAGGGTTATGGTTTACCCCCTAACCCCTGGCCCAGTTCGGTTGACGATCTCGCAGCACAAGGATTACCTGATTTTTTAGGTAAACTTGTAAGTCTCCAACCCACTGACGCATTTGTACAACCTGGCACTAGAAGATTAAAACCCTTGAATCAAAGTTTAGCTTGGCTGCACCGTGGTGTCAGCGAAATTTTTCCCAATCAACCTGAATCCCAGGACCCCAATGAGTCCTTGGTTGCCCGTCTGCACCTTGCAGACCGACCCTTACGGGTTAAGCTAGGCATCGACCCCACGGGTGCCGATATCCACCTGGGTCACAGCATCCCGGTCCGCAAAATGCGGGCGTTTCAAGATGCCGGTCATACGGCAGTTTTGATTATTGGGGACTTTACCGCCCAGATTGGCGACCCCACAGGCAAATCAGAAGTCCGTCGCCAACTCACCCCAGAAGATGTCCAGCGCAATGCCCAAACCTATCTCGACCAAGTTCGTTCTATTTTAGATTTCGATACCCCCGGACGTCTAGAAATTCGCTACAACTCCGAGTGGTTGTCCAAGCTGAATTTAGCCAAAATTCAGGAACTCTTAACCACCATGACGGTGGGACAAATGTTAGCGAAAGAGGGATTCGCCGATCGCTACGAGAAAGGCAACCCCATCTACCTCCATGAGTTTCTCTATCCCCTGATGCAAGGGTATGATTCGGTAGCGGTTCAGTCCGATGTGGAACTGGGCGGGACGGACCAAAAGTTTAATATCGCTGTGGGACGGGATTTACAGCGCTATTTCGGCCAAGTGCCTCAGTTTGGCCTCCTGATGCCGATTTTGCTGGGGACCGATGGCACTCAGAAGATGTCTAAATCCCTGAATAATTATGTGGGATTAGCAGAAGAACCCTTATCCATGTATTCCAAGTTGGAGAAAATTCCCGACTCCCTGATTGAGGAATATTTTGAACTGCTAACGCCGTTAGCATTGGACGAGTTACCGGAAAACCCCCGCGATCGCCAAAAATTGCTGGCAACCACTGTGGTAGCGCATCAACATGGGGAAGAGGCGGCAAAAGAGGCCCGACGCGCCGCAGAAACCCTGGTCCAAGGGGATGCCACCCAAGCGGAAGCGGTCCCAGAATTTTCGTTAGAGGGGGTAGAATTTCCTGCCAAACTGTTTTATATCCTCAATCTGAGTGGATTATGCGCCAGTAGTTCCGATGCGCGACGCCAGATTAAAGGGGGGGCAGTGCGTTTAGATGGCGATCGCATTGCTGATGAAAATCTCTCCTTTGCATCCGCCTCCGACCTCAATCA
>CAYUEH010000655.1:0-3294 GCA_964442465.1 uncultured Laspinema sp.
GAAGGCTTTACAATCAGGACTGTGTGTGGTGTGAATTAAAGGAGTAAGATGACTGCCGATAGCCAACTCATCTCCGGCAAAGTGATTCGGGCGGTTGCAAGGCGTAGCTTTTGGCCTTTCGTCCTGAGTGGGATCAACGGAGAATTTTCCAAGCGGCTGTTCGACGTTGTGTTTTCCCTGTGCGTTCTAATCGTGTTTTCCCCGGTTTACGCGATTTTGGGTCTGCTGATTTACATTAGCTCCCCCGGCCCAATTTTTTATGTGCAGGAGCGCGTTGGCAAGAACCGCCAAAAATTCGGATGTATTAAATTCAGGACAATGGTGCTCAATGCCGACGAAGTTTTGCTGGATATCATGGAAACTTCCCCTCATCTGCGTCAAGAATTTGAGGATAATTTCAAACTCAAGCAAGACCCAAGAATTACTTGGATCGGCCATTTTCTCAGAATCACTAGCCTGGATGAATTTCCCCAATTTTGGAATGTTTTGAAAGGTGAAATGAGCGTTGTCGGCCCTCGACCTTTAGTGGTTGAAGAATTGCCAAAATATGGCCGATATATCGATAAAGTCCTCACCATTAAACCCGGAATTACCGGACTATGGCAGGTCTCCGGTCGAAATGACATCCCCTATCCCAAGCGCATCCAAATTGACGTTTATTATGTCAATTTCAAAAACTTGTGGATGGACCTGTGGATTGTCTTAAAAACCCTTAAAGTGGTGCTGTTCCCTAAAAATAATGGGGCGTATTAACGGGCCTTGTTGCTCCGGGCTGCATCGGCGATCTTGCTGGTGCAGTTCCCCCCCCTTTAACAAACCGATCGCAGTCGGGAATTCTGCTGAGGACGCAAGGCTTCAGCAAATTTTTTGCGTTCCTATCCCCAAATCCCGGGGAAAAATTTACAAAACCGGTGACAGTGGATACCCCAAGGAAGTACAATCCAGTAACATCCAGTAACGAAAACCGGACGACTCGATTGACAAAAAGTTCGCCAAAACTACGCCAAAACTATAGGGTTCCTTCACATTACCTGCCAAAATTCACGATAAAGTGAAAGACTGATTTGATCAATCCCCCCCTGGGTGAAAAATTCCCAGGATGGGGGGTCAAGGCCAAGAATCATTAGGGTGCGGTTCAGTACAGACTCAGGCGATCGCCACTGAGAGTCCAAAGACTTAACTAGAGGTTGAGAGGAAAAATCAAAAATGACGCAGCAACGCAAGCGGGCATTAATCACCGGCATCACCGGCCAAGACGGTTCTTACTTAAGCGAATTATTACTAGAAAAAGGCTATGAAGTCCACGGGATTATCCGCCGGACTTCCACCTTCAATACCGACCGGATCGACCATCTTTATGTGGACCCCCATAGTGAAGAAGCCCGGTTATTTCTCCATTACGGGGACTTAACCGATGGGGTCACTCTCCGCCGAATTCTCGAAGAAGTCCAACCGGTTGAAATTTACAACCTGGGCGCTCAATCCCATGTCCGCGTCAGTTTTGACTCCCCAGAATACACCGTGGATACGGTGGCAATGGGAACCCTGCGTCTGTTAGAAGCCATCCGCGACTACCAACATCGCACCGGGATCCAAGTCCGCTTTTATCAAGCGGGTTCCTCGGAAATGTTTGGTAAGGTCCTGGAAGTCCCCCAAAAGGAAACAACCCCGTTTTATCCCCGCAGTCCCTATTCCTGCGCCAAGGTTTACGCCCATTGGCAAACGGTCAATTATCGCGAATCTTATGATTTATTTGCCTGTAATGGCATCCTGTTTAACCATGAATGCGTAATTGATCACACCCCGGTGTTTATTCGTCAGGATGGATTAATTGACCTGGTACCCATTGCGGAAATTGTCCCCCATCACACCGATGCAGGTCACAAAAATCGCTACACCACGGACATTAGAGACGGCAACGGGTTGGAAGTCTGGGATGCCCAAGGGTGGGCGCAAGTGACTTGCATGACGGCAACTTGGAATGGGTCCACAGCACAAGCCAATAAAACCGTACATCGGATTGCCGCAGAGGGCGCGGTTTATCATGCCACCAGCGATCACGTTGTGTTTGTGCAACAGGGCGAATCGGCAGTGGAAAAACCTGCCGGTGAGGTTAAGGTGGGGGATTCCTTAGCCTTAATTGACTTGCCGCAGTCGCCGGAACAACTGGACCTCACCGAAACTGAGGCATGGTTACTCGGGGTCCTCGTTGCTGCCGCAGAAATTGATAGTCAAAGTCAAGTCATCTTGACAATTCCGGACAGCGCTGTAGGCGATCGCCTCGCCGCCTCTTGGCGAAAAGTCTCCGGTGGAAATTGCGATCGCCTTGCCGCATCCCGTCTCCAGTTATCCGGCAACCCGGCCTACAGTGACTACTTGCGGTCCGAACTGTACAGCAAATCCCAAGACAAACGCATTCCCAAGCGGATTCTCAACGCAGGCGATCGGGAACGTTTAGCCTTTTTAGACGGATTTAAAGCCGTTTCTCCCCTAGCTGGAGACACTTTCACCGTCCAAACTCCCTCCGCCCTCCTTGCTGCTGGACTCTACTGGATGTCCATCACCACCCTGCAACAACCCGCCTGGATTGCCACCGAATCCCAAGGCGACTGCCTCCAGTATCAAATTCACATCAACGCCACCCCACCCCAAAGCACCACCCGCGCCCAAGTTGTCACCGCTGAACCCATCAACTATCAAGGATGGTTGTTTGACTTAGCAACCACTAGCGGCACCTTCCATGCCGGAGTCGGCCAGGGCTGGATCCATAACTCCCCGCGACGAGGGGAAACCTTCGTCACCCGCAAAATTACCCGCGCCGTCGCCCGCATCGTCGCCGGAAAACAGAAAAAACTTTTCCTGGGTAACCTAGATTCTCAGCGGGACTGGGGCTATGCCAAAGACTATGTTCGCGCCATGTGGTTGATGCTGCAACAAGACGAACCGGATGATTATGTGGTTGCCACCAATGAAACCCATACCATCCGCAAATTTTTGGATTTAGCCTTTAATTTCGTTAACCTGAATTGGGAAGATTATGTAGAATTTGACCCCCGCTATCTGCGTCCTGCGGAAGTTGATTTATTAATTGGCGATGCCAGTAAAGCGAAGGAAAAATTAGGTTGGGAACCGTCGATTACCTTTGAACAATTGGTTGCCTTAATGGTGGATTCCGACCTCAAGGCGATCGGGGTAGAATCTCCCACAGGACAACCCATTATCGATCGCGCCTTCATCCGCCAAGACAGTGGTCACATGGTGGACTAATTCATCACCGAATCCAGTCCCCTCCCC
>CAYUEH010000656.1:0-3288 GCA_964442465.1 uncultured Laspinema sp.
GGGAGCGTTTGAACCTGTACTCAGGCAATCCCAACAACTCTAACTCCAGCAACGAGTTAGAGTTACGGGGGTTAATAGATGAAACTATTGATTTGTTGCTCTCTATCAAAAATAACGAACAACACCACCGTATCCTGTTCAAATCGAGTTGTTAACAGAACCACATCTTGCTCATCACCCATCTCCGTCTCCGTGGAAACAATTTCTTGAAAATCCCCCAATTTATCCACTAAATCTTGCCAAGTTGTTTCCAGAGTTTCTGGGGTAATATTTTCCCGAGCAATCGCATCGTATTTCTGGAAAGCTTGGTTAAACTCTCCATCGGCGAGTAAAGAGACAAATTCTTCCGCTTGGGAAACCATTGGAGTAGCCTGAGCAATCGCTTCAACCCCCTGAAGGGGTTGGAAACTTTGCGCTTGAGCCGGTAAGGTATCAACAACAACAACCGTGGCGAGTAAAACCAAAGAAAGAATCGTTTTCATGAGAGTTAGCTCCTTAAAATAGCCAATAAAAAATGCTATTTACTGCATTCTATCAATAGTTCTATATTGAATGGCCTCTGCCACATGGGAGATATTGATTGTGTCATCCCCAGCGAGGTCCGCAATGGTGCGGGCGACCTTTAAAATGCGATCGGTTGCCCTTGCCGAGAGTCCCAGTTTACGGATGGCCCCTTCCAGGAGCGTGCGGGTGGCATCATCCAGGGGACACCATTTGCGGAGTTGGGCGGTTTGCATTTCGGCATTGCAGCGAATCTTGGATTCGGCTTTAAATCGTTCTCGGGCCCGATCGCGCGCCGCCTGAACCCGCTTTCTGACAGGTTCCGATGGCTCTCCCGTGGTTTGACGAGTAATTTCTTCGGGTTTTAAGCGATTCACCGCCACTTGCAAATCAATCCGATCCATCAGAGGTCCTGAAAGTTTGGCCCAATATTGTTCGCGGTGACGGGGGGAACAGGTACAGGGTTGGATCGGGTCGCCAAAGTAGCCACAGGGACAGGGATTGGTACTGGCAACTAAGGTAAATTGGGCCGGGAATTCCACACTTTGTTTTGTGCGAGAAATGGTAACCCGACCATCTTCTAAGGGTTGGCGCAGGTACTCTAGCACATCGCGTTTAAACTCTGTGAGTTCATCAAGGAACAAAATACCCCGATGAGCGAGGGAAATTTCTCCGGGTTTGGGATAGCTACCACCACCGACGAGAGAAGGACCGGAGGCGGAGTGATGGGGACTGCGAAACGGGCGATCGCCAATTAACGCGCCACGATTTTTCAGTAACCCCACCACGGAATAAATTTGGGTGACTTCTAAAGCTTCTTCAAAACTCAGGGGGGGTAAAATACCGGGTAACCGTTTCGCCAGCATGGTTTTCCCACTACCTGGGGGACCGACAAAGATTAAATTATGTCCTCCGGCAGCAGCAATTTCTAAGGCGCGGCGTCCATGAGCTTGACCCTTGACATCTTGCAAGTCTAAACCCCCGAAGGGATGGGGTGCAAAGGGGACATTGCCATCGAGTTGGGTGGGTTTATACTGACTGGGGTTGTTCAGTAAGGCGATCGCATCGCACAAATGCCCACATCCATAAACTTGTAATCCTTTCACCACTGCCGCTTCCCCCACATTTTCTTCCGGGACGACTAAGGCAGTAACACCCATTTCTTGGGCAGCAGCAGCAATGGGGAGGACTCCGGCAACGGGACGTAAAGTGCCATCGAGGGAGAGTTCCCCGAGGAAGAGAAAATCTCCCAGGAGTTGGGCGCTGACTTGTTCTGAGGCGGCGAGAATTCCGATGGCGATCGGTAAATCAAAACAGGGACCCTCCTTGCGTAAATCCGCTGGGGTCAAATTAATCACAATCCGACGCAAGGGGAAGGCATAGCTGGAATTTTTCAGGGCCGCTTTCACCCGTTCTTTAGACTCTTGCACAGCGGTATCGGGCAATCCCACCACGACAATTCCCGGCATTCCGCCCGAGACATCGATTTCGACTCCGACCTTGACCGCATTAATCCCAACTAACGATGCACTCCAAACTGTAGCAAGCACGGCTAATGTCCTGATGACTGCTGGAAGCATTATAAGAAAGGCGGGTTAAAAAGGGAATAGGGGGGGAATACTTTTTACAAGGTGAGGTTTTTTAAGTTCAGGGTGATTTGCTTACTATTTAACTGCACCTCCGGTCCCCTCCCCTTGGCAAGGTCCGGGTTAGGGTGGGGTCCTCTTTCTATGAACTACACCTCCGGTCCCCTCCCCTGTGTCTTGGTTAGGGTGGGGTTATCTTTCTATGAACTACACCTCCGGTCCCCTCCCCTTGCCAAGGTCCGGGTTAGGGTGGGGTCCTCTTGAGGCGCGATCGCCCCTCCCAATCAATCGGTAAATGGAAGGTCCTCACCTCCGGTCCCCTCCCCGATGTCTTGGGGAGGGTTAGGGTGGGGTCCTCTTGGGGGGGGGAATAATCCTTACAGGGACAGGGTTTTTACATTCATCGTGATTCGCTTACTATTTAACTACACCTCCGGTCCCCTCCCCGATGTCTTGGGGAGGGTTAGGGTGGGGTCCTCTTGGGGGGGAATAATCCTTACAAGGATAGGGTTTTTACGTTCATGGTGATTCGCTTACTATTTAACTACACCTCCGGTCCCCTCCCCTTGCCAAGGGGAGGGGACCGGAAGGCGAGGTCTTGACAAAAACTTTAACCCTTGGCAGTTGCCATTTCTCTAGCTGAACAGTTAGGATAAGTCTATCTCTAGGTAGAGGACAATCCCATGATGTTTTGCTAATACAGGCCAAAAACCTCGGGATAGAACGATGGGTCCTAAGCAACGAGAGTTGCTGAACCACCGAGATTGCAGACATCAGGCAGTGTAACCACCACTCCTGGTTTTAGAGGCATCAATCCCAGATTCATACCTCCCACTAGAGTACCCAATACAATCTATGACTTCAGCCGTTGAGAGACTTTCCCGGCCAGACTGCCCGAATCCTGATAGACAGCAGGATGCAGCGTTTTGGCAGCAATGGATTTGTTATCAAGATGAGCTTTATCGCGACTGCCTCCAGTATCTCCGAAACCCCACGGAGGCAGAGGACCTGCTTTCTGAGGCTATGCTCAAAGCGTGGAAACAGGTAACAACCCGTGCAACGGTCATCCAAAACTTCAGGGCTTGGGTTAAACAAATTACGAAAAATCTCTGCCTCGATCGCCTTCGCCACAGAAAGAAAATAGCAGTTCAGGATATCGAGGCGATCGCCCCGCAAGGGGAATGGGCTAATCAAGGACAAA
>CAYUEH010000657.1:0-3287 GCA_964442465.1 uncultured Laspinema sp.
AGCTATTAGGCGGGGGTTTTAACCCCCGCCGGGTGTTGCCACTTACATCTCCGGTTCAGGCGATCGCCACTCCACCCCAGAAGGAGAAGGCACATTGTCCAAATCTGGCGAATCCTGGAACACGGTTTCCAGTTGATCCGGACTTAAAGGTGGACGTCTGCCCCCGAACATATCATGAAGCAACGTATAAAAACAGGGAATAATAAACAACGTTAGAAACGTCGCTAAGGATAAACCCGAAAACACCACCACCCCCAAGGGTTGTAAAAACTCGGACCCTTCCCCGACCCCTAACGCCAGAGGCAACATTCCCAACACCGTAGTGATGGTTGTCATCAAAATCGGACGCAAGCGTTGGGGTGCCGCTTTCAACATCGCTTGCCTGCGGTTAATCCCGTCTTCTTTATAAATTTGGTTGGCAAATTCCACCATAATAATGGCATTATTCACCACAATCCCCACTAACAGAACCGCCCCGACTAATACCGTCGCCCCCACTGGGGTTTCTGTGACATAAAGTCCGACAATTCCCCCCGCTAATGCTAAAGGAACCGTTAGCATAATCACCAAAGGGTCAACTAAAGAATTGTACTGAACCGCCATCACCACAAACACCAAAAAGGCGGCTAATCCGCCTAACAGTTTCAGGGAGTTTTGTAACTCTTGATTGGTTTGTGCTGAAGAAGAAGGAACCACACTCACTCCCGGGGGAAAATCAATGCCCGCGAGGACTTCTGCAATCTGGTCATTTGCCTGTCCCAGGGTTGCACCTTCGGTCAAAGAACCGGCAATAATATACACCTGACGCTGATTAATCCGTTGAATTTCTCCCGGTGCTTGTCCCCGTTCTACCGTTGCCACATCCTGCAAGCGAATCGACCGATTATTCCCCACTAATAGGGGTAATTGTTCTAACTGAGTGACTCGTTGGACGACATTATCCGGTAAGGTAACACGAATATCAACCAGGCGATCGCCCCGTTGGAGTTGAGTGGGAACGGCCCCTTGAATCGCCGTTTGAATCGCCGATCCAATATCATTCACCGACAACCCATATTCAGCCGCCCGTACCCAATCAGGGCGAATTTTTAACTCCGTTTGTTGAGGGTCGGCATCGGGACGAAAACTTGCCAAAGTGACTTGTTCATCTAATGCTGCTAACACTTCTTCTCCCACTTGTTCCAACGCCCGAACATCGGTCCCTTGTAACGTAACATCCAACTCAGCGCGAACTGGGGAATTTGTCAGAATAATTCCCCGGACACTTTCGGGACTCATTCGCAAGCGAGCATCCACGAGATTGAGCTTTCCAAATTCCCGATTCACTCGGCTAATATAAGCGTCAATATCCGTACCCCGTTTTAAGGCAATGGTACTCGAACCCCGGAGAGGATTCGGAGAAACACTGGTGCCAAACAGAAAGCCGCCAGCAGTGGTAAAGGCATTCACTGTTTCCGGTTGATTCAATAAAATTTCATCCACCTTGGCCATGATTTTCAGGTTTTGAGCCACAGTCGTATTCGGAGGAAACTGGGCAAATAAGCGAGCTTGTCCTGTATTAATTCGGGGTAAAATTTCCTGGGGAAGTCCTCCAGCTAACCAAAAACTTCCGCCACCTAAAACGATGATAGCCAGGGCAATAACAATCAAGCGTAGGCGTAAAACCCATTTTAAAATCCATTGATAAATGCGGCTAAATCCATTGAATCCTGCATTAAATAACCGGATTAGAAAGAATTGATTTAATCCGCTAGTATAGGGAATGGCTAATAAGCGGGAGGTCAACATCGGAACCACGGTTAAGGCAATCAGTAAGGAGGAGGCAACGGCAAAACTAATGGTTAAAATGAGTTCGCTAAAGAGTAGGGAAAACAGACCGCCAATGAGCAAGAAAGGTAAGACTGAGACTAAGTTTGTGGTGGTGGAGGCGAGTAAGGCGGACTCAATAGACCGACTGCTGGCTTCTGCTTGGGCGATCGCCTTGGAGGAGGTTAGCCGTTTCTTCTGCTGACTTTTCCCCGGGGTCATCCCCACCCCTTCGGCGATGGTTTCCAACATCACGATCGCATTATCAACCACAATCCCCACCCCCAGGGCCAATCCTCCTAAACTAAACACATTTAAGGACAGCCCAAACACTTGCATTAACGCAATAGAACTCAGAGTTGCCAAGGGAATGGCTAGGACAATAATGATAGTTTGGCGAATTGAACCCAAAAACAGTAACACCGCCAGGGCCGCGAGTCCTGCACCCGTAAACCCAGCCATTGCCACATTCGTAATGGAATTTCTAATAAAAACCGACTCATCTAAAGTCGGATAAATTTCCATATCCGGGGGAATTAACCCGGACTGGCGCAACTGTTCGAGTCGCTGTTTGACCCCATCTACTGCCGTAATCGTATTCGCATCCCCTTGTTTTTGAATACTCACTTTTACAGCCGGTTCGCCATTCAGGGTCACCAACACTAGCCGTTCAGCCGTACCATCGATGATATCCGCAAAGTCACGAAGATAGACTCGACCTTGATTGGGAATTTCAAACGCCAGATTGGCAATCTCATCAGCCGATTGAAATTGTCCCTGGGCGCGAGTTAGCGGTTCTTCACTGCCTCCGGATAAACGACCTCCGGCCACATCAATATTGCGATCGCGCAACTCATTTAAAACCTGGGTTAACCCCAGTCCATAAGATTGCAATCGCACCGGGTCAATGCGCACCTGAATCTCTTCCGTGATACCCCCGGAGACATCCACTGCCGCCACACCGGGAACCACTCCTAACTCTCGGGCTAATTCCTCATCGGCAAACACCCGCAAATCCACATCTTTTAGGGACGGGGACTGCAATGCAAACTCATAAACCGGCGACTGAGAGGGGTCCACCTTAAACAATCGCGGGGATTCCACCGTATCCGGGAGACGTCCTTGGGCACGGTTAAAGGCAGCCGTTGCCTCATTCAGGGCCAGATCCACATCCCCCCCGGGTTCAAAGAATAAATCGACACTAACTCGACCTTCCCGGGTTTGGGAATAAACTTGCACCACCCCTTCCGTGGTACTTAGGGCTTGTTCTAAGGGTTTAGTAATCTCTTCAATGGCGACTTCCGGGGAGATTCCCGGGGAATTCAGGCGCAGTCCAATCCGAGGATAGGTAATCGCCGGAAGCAGATCCACTTGAATCGAGGTGAGGAAGAAAATTCCCAGAACGATCGCCGTCGTGGCGAGGGCCAAGGTGCCAATATGCTGGCGAATTGCGGTTGCACTGATGCTGAATCCATTCATAT
>CAYUEH010000658.1:0-3286 GCA_964442465.1 uncultured Laspinema sp.
GTTTTTATAGACCCCTGAAAACCGGATTCCGCCTCAAATCCTTGCCCACCCCGATTAGAATCAACCCGATGGCGATCGCTCCTTGAGCGATCCCCTCCCGACCCGTTCCCGGCTCTCCCCCGAGGGCCACCCACTTCCCTAAACACTCAAACTCAAGCCTCTCCCAGAGTTCTGGCGTCCATCGAGCGTTATACTGTTATTGCATTTAACCGAGTCGTAAAAAATCTTCACACTCTCAATTAGGAAGCATGAACTCAGGTATAGACCTACAAGGAAGTTTTATAAAAGCGCTCGCAGATTTGGGCCTTCCAGCGGGAGCCGCAAAAGCCATCTGGATGCCAATTCCAATGGTGCTCATGCTAGTTGTCGCCACCATTGGCGTACTCGTAACCGTCTGGCTAGAGCGAAAAATTTCTGCGGCGGTCCAACAGCGCATCGGCCCAGAATACATCGGCCCCTTGGGGATTTTAGCTCCCGCTGCCGATGGTCTCAAACTCTTGTTCAAAGAGGATATCCTGCCAGCCAAAGCTGACCCCATCCTCTTTACCCTCGGGCCCGTCCTGGTGGTAGTCCCCGTGTTCGCTTCCTTCCTGATTGTCCCCTTCGGACAAAATCTGATCATTAGCGATGTCGGGGTAGCCATCTTTTTATGGATTTCCCTTTCCAGCATTCAGCCGATCGGCTTGCTGATGGCAGGGTATGCCTCCAATAACAAATACTCTCTGATCGGTGGATTGCGCGCTGCCGCCCAGTCCATCAGTTATGAAATTCCCCTCGCCCTGAGTGTACTGGCGGTGGTGATGATGTCCAACAGCCTGAGCACCCTGGACATTGTGGAACAGCAATCCAGCTATGGCATCCTCAGTTGGAACGTCTGGCGGCAACCCCTGGGCTTTATCATCTTCTGGATTGCGGCCCTCGCGGAATGCGAACGCTTGCCCTTTGACCTCCCTGAAGCAGAAGAAGAAATCGTCGCCGGATATCAAACCGAATATTCTGGCATGAAATTCGCCCTGTTCTACTTGGGTTCCTACGTCAACCTCGTCCTCTCGGCACTCCTAATCGCCGTATTATATCTGGGTGGCTGGGAATCTCCGATCCCCGTAGAACTGCTGGGACAGTGGCTGGGTGTCAGCGAAACCACCCCTTGGCTACAAGTGATTACCGCAACCCTCGGCATCACCATGACCCTGCTCAAGGCTTACTTCTTTGTGTTCCTGGCCATTCTGATGCGCTGGACCTTACCCCGCGTTCGGATCGACCAACTCCTCGATTTAGGATGGAAATTCCTGTTGCCGGTTTCTCTAGTCAATCTGCTCTTAACTGCCGCCTTAAAGTTGGCATTTCCCGTTGCCTTTGGTGGGTAAGCCCGGTTTTGTCCGGTCAAAAACTGCCCAGTTATTGCGCGATCGGTTCATTTCATCTTGACTTCAGGTCACCACTCCCTATCACCTAGCAGTCATCGCCGAGAACACTATGCTCAAATTCCTCAACCAAGTTAGCAACTACGCCAAAGAAACCGTTCAAGCGGCCAAATATATCGGTCAAGGACTCTCCGTGACCTTCGACCATATGCGCCGTCGTCCAGTTACGGTGCAATATCCCTACGAAAAATTGATTCCTTCCGAACGCTATCGGGGTCGGATTCACTTTGAATTTGATAAGTGCATTTCCTGCGAAGTGTGCGTGCGCGTTTGTCCGATTAACCTACCCGTGGTGGATTGGGAATTCAACAAAGAAACCAAAAAGAAACAACTCAAACACTACAGTATTGACTTCGGCGTTTGTATTTTCTGCGCCAACTGTGTCGAATACTGTCCGACCAATTGTCTCTCCGCGACGGAAGAATACGAACTTTCCACTTACGATCGCCACGAATTGAATTTTGATAACGTGGCAATGGGTCGCTTACCTTACAAAGTCACTGACGATCCAATGGTGACCCCCCTGCGAGAACTCGCCTATCTACCCAAAGGCGTGATCTCTCCCCATGATTTGCCCCCAAACTCTCGTCGTGCCGGTCTACGTCCCGAAGAAATTCGAGAACAGATGGAACAAGAACAATCCACAGAAAAATAGGGTAAATTTGTCACAAAATTCCAGGGGATAATTTCACTTAACAATGAATCATGGCCCAAACCAATGACCCCAGACAAATGACCCCAGACAAAGCACAAAGGACAAAGAACAAAGGACAAATACAGTGAATTTAGCGGAAGGCGTTCAGATAGTTTCGTTTGGCCTGCTGGCCGTGATGATGATAGGAGCAGCCTTGGGTGTCGTCCTCCTATCTCAGGTCGTTTATTCGGCCTTTTTATTAGGTGGTGTGTTTATCAGCATGGCCGGTTTGTATCTGTTGCTCAATGCTGATTTTGTAGCAGCGGCCCAGATTTTGATTTATGTCGGTGCCGTTAACGTGCTGATTTTGTTTGCCATCATGCTGGTCAACAAACAGGAGGATTTTACCAACCTTCCTAATTACTGGATCCGTCGCGGAGCAACCGCCCTCGTCGCCTTGGGTTTATTCGCCCTATTAAGCACGATGGTCATCTCCACTCCTTGGGCCGTGACACCCACTGCAGCAACCGTAGAAAATACGGTTGTGCAGATTGGAGAACATTTATTCAGCGATTTTTTACTCCCGTTTGAATTAGCCTCTGTCCTGTTGTTGATGGCAATGGTCGGGGCGATTATTTTGGCCCGTCGGGAGTTAATTCCGGCAGAGCGAAAAGCCGAACTCGATTCAGCCGAACTGGATTTGAAGTTGCCGGAACGTCCCCGTGCACCCGTCCCGGCTCTCGGGGGAAATCGGGTAAAAACCCAGGAATGAACCGGGTAAAAGCACATAAAATGTTTGAACTAACGTTGTGAACTAACGTTGTGAACTTTTACCGTTTTAAGGGGTGAATTTCACCGCCCCTTAATCATTCAAACCCTAGTAAGATACTGATGAGGATTAATGGAACTGCAACTCGAATACTTTTTAGTTTTGGCAGCCGCCTTGTTCTGCATTGGCATTTATGGCTTGATTACCAGCCGCAACGCCGTCCGGGTGTTGATGTCGATTGAGCTGTTGTTAAATGCAGTGAATTTGAATTTAATCGCCTTTTCTAATTTCCTGGACTCCGCTACAATTAAGGGTCAGGTTTTTGGCGTGTTTGTGATTACTGTGGCGGCAGCAGAAGCGGCAGTAGGTTTGGCGATCGTCCTGGCTATCTATCGGAACCGGGATACGGTGGATATGGAGCAGTTCAATCTCCTGAAATGGTAATAGGAGTCTGAGTCA
>CAYUEH010000659.1:0-3285 GCA_964442465.1 uncultured Laspinema sp.
GCAAGTTTAATGAATCCGGAAACGACTGAAGTCGTTACTACAAACGGGGAATTCGGAAACGACTGAAGTCGTTACTACAAACGGGGAAAGTCGTTATCTTGTCTTAGTTCGTAGTAACGACTTCAGTCGTTATCTTTCTTAGTTCGTAGTAACGACTTCAGTCGTTTCTTATTTCCGACGCTGTTGCAACTTGCGATAAACGTCGCGCAAATCCACATTATGTTTGGCTAAGGCCACCATAGAGTGATAGAATAAATCAGCGACTTCCCCGGCGATCGCATCGGCATCGTCATCTTTACAAGCCATCACCACTTCCGCTGATTCTTCCCCAATTTTCTTGAGAATTTTATTATCCCCACCGGCGATTAATCTAGCAGTATAGGACTCTTCCGAGGGATGGTCCCGCCGATCGCAAATCACCTCAAATACCTGGGAGAGGGTATCTGCCGGAGGTGCAGCAATGTGGCCCTCAATTTGGTGAAAACAACTGCGTTCCCCGGTATGGCAGGCAATATCACCAATTTGTTCAATACCGATTAAAAGGCAGTCACTATCACAGTCATAGCGTAGCGATCGCACCTTTTGGAGATGTCCTGATGTTGCTCCTTTGTGCCACAATTCTTGGCGCGATCGACTCCAATACCAGCATTCCCCAGTATCCAGAGTTTTTTGCAACGATTCCGCATTCATCCAGGCCATCATGAGCACTGTTCCATCCAGATAATCCTGGGCGATCGCCGGAACTAGACCCTGTTCATTATAGCGAATCCGGTCCACAGGAATCGCCGTTTTACTGCTTGCCATTTTAGTCTGTGACATAACGGTTATGTAAACTTAACATCTTTGATTTTCTGACTCCAACCGTCGCCATAATGCTGAACTTCTAAAAAATTGGCATTTTGCGGCGCAGGCTTGTACACTCGAAAAGTCCGGGCAATTCCCAAAGTGGCTGCACTTTCCAACGGTCCAAAAAAGCGCGAATCCCGGTCCAAAAAGTACGGTTGATTGGCCCATTGTTCCATTTGATGCCGATTCAGAAAAAAACAGCCCGAATGGGGATTTTCTGCCCGCTTAATGGTAATCGGGTGGCCCAGAACTTTACCAGTCAGCACTAGGTTATCACTAAAATAGTGAGCAAAATTATCTTGTCTGCCGGTTTTGAATTCTAACTCCGGGTCAATGTAAAACTTTTTAACCCCCCGCTTATTCATCCGTTCAAATCGATTCGGTTGCAGGACCGCATGATTGCCAATGTAGGCGGTAAACCAGGATAATTTTTGGAAAAAATCCGGGTCACTCAAAATAATATCATCTTCCAAATAGCAATAATAATCATAGCGACCTAAATTTTGTTTTAACACCCCGTGACATTCAAACCCCAACAACATCGGATGACAGGCAAAGGATTGATGGGTATAGGAATCCGGACTCACCGGCAATTGTTCCAGCAGATGTAATCCCTGAGTGGTGCAGATGATAATCGACAATTCCACAGAGGTTTCCAGATTTGCCTGGAGGGTATATAACTGCTGGTTGTACTGAAAATAGAACTGCGAACCCCGATTATAACAGTGATGTAACGATTCAATGCACTGAGTTAGGGCTTGAATCCGAGGCTGGGAATTGGGGCTTAACGATGCATAACCGCCCCCTCCCTCGGGATTGAAAACATGAGGAATGGTCACTAAAACCCGCATAATCGCTGTGGTGTAAAACTCTGTGAACACTGGATATTCAGGTTTCTGGGTGGGGAGGAGATCAAGGGGAGAAGAAACCCGGTTTCACCGCCCTTGCTGGGGTGCAAAGCCAGTCAAGATTCTGTCAAGAACCCAGTTTTTAACCGCTCTACCAACGCCCTAGCGTTAGGGACTGCGATTCGGGGTAGGATTAGACATTATAACCTGCAAGCTCCTCTTAAACACTTCCCACCCAAAAGCCGTATTCTAAACAAAGTCAACCGTTAAGCCTCTGGCAAAGGAGACCCCTTTGGTTACAACTACCTTCAATACCACAAAATCCGAAGAAATTTTCGCAGCCGCCCAAAAACTGATGCCTGGAGGGGTCAGTTCCCCCGTGCGTGCCTTCAAATCCGTCGGGGGACAACCCATCGTTTTTGATAGAGTCGAAGGCGCGTATGTTTGGGACGTAGATGGAAACCAATACATCGACTATGTGGGAACTTGGGGACCCGCCATCTGTGGACATACTCACCCCGAAGTGATTGCCGCCCTCCATGATGCCTTAAATAAAGGGACCAGCTTTGGTGCACCCTGTTACCAAGAGAACCTCCTCGCCGAAATGGTGATTGATGCGGTTCCCTGCATCGAAATGGTGAGATTTGTCAACTCGGGAACTGAAGCTTGTATGGCGGTTTTGCGCCTGATGCGTGCCTTCACCGGACGGGAAAAATTAATCAAATTTGAAGGCTGTTATCACGGGCACGCGGATATGTTCCTAGTGAAAGCAGGTTCCGGCGTTGCTACGTTGGGACTGCCGGACTCTCCTGGGGTTCCCAAATCCACCACCGCCAATACCCTCACCGCACCCTACAACGACCTAGAAGCCGTTAAAACCTTATTTGAGCAAAATCCCGACGAGATTGCTGGGGTAATTTTAGAACCCGTTGTCGGCAATGCGGGATTTATTCCTCCGGATGCTGGATTCCTGGAAGGATTGCGGGTCCTGACTCAGGAACATGGTGCGTTACTGGTGTTTGATGAAGTCATGACGGGATTCCGGATTGCTTATGGTGGTGCCCAGGAAAAATTCGGCGTCACTCCAGACTTAACCACCTTGGGTAAAGTGATTGGCGGTGGATTGCCCGTAGGGGCTTATGGAGGTCGCCGCGACATCATGGAAATGGTGGCCCCAGCGGGTCCGATGTATCAAGCGGGGACTCTTTCGGGGAATCCCTTAGCTATGACGGCAGGCATTAAAACCCTGGAATTGCTCAACAAGTCCGGAACTTATGAGTATCTGGATAAGATTACCCAAAAGTTGAGTCAGGGACTGCTGAAAATTGCCAAAGAAACCGGCAATGAAGCCTGTGGCGGTCAAATTAGCGCCATGTTCGGCTTATTTTTCAATCCCGGACCTGTGCATAATTATGAAGATGCCAAAAAATCCGACTTGAGCAAATTTGCCCGCTTCCATCGGGGAATGTTAGAACGGGGAGTCTATTTAGCGCCTTCTCAATTTGAGGCCGGATTTACCTCTTTAGCTCATACGGATGAAGATATCGATCGCACCTTGGCGATCGCCCATGAGGTCATGTCTAGTCTATAG
>CAYUEH010000660.1:0-3280 GCA_964442465.1 uncultured Laspinema sp.
GGTGGGCATTGCCCACCCTACAATTTTTAATGCTTTGATCAACCGGATTTAGTATGACAGGACCAGAAACCGGGTTTCTCCGTTAACGGTTGCTTCATCACATAAATTGAGGAAAGAAACCCGGTTTCTCATGCTGGAGCAAGGGACGGAAATCCGTCGCTATCAGGCTTGCAGGGTCTAGTCTGTCCCTTTTAATTCTTCCCACATCGCATGATAGGCGGGTTTGGGTTGATAGGATTTGTCAAAAATTAACGGGTCTTTACTCCCAGTAAATCCAGTCAACCAGGTATGGCGATCGGTAAATCCCCACATCACTAAAGTGTTGCAGTTCGAGGCATCCAAACAGATCTTCAGAAAATCCCGGTACATTTTAGCTTGTGCCTCTAATTGCTCTTCTGGGGTGCCGCTAAACTGATCAATCGGAACATCCATTTCCGTAATCATCACGTCTAACCCCAGTTCGGCATATCGCTTCATATTTTCAGCAACTTCTTCAGAGTTATCAGCGGATAAAAATCCCAGGTGGGTTTGGAACCCCACCGCATCAAGGGGCGCTCCTCTTTGCCGGAGGTCTTTTGCTAAGTTGTAAAAAGATTGAGACTTAGAATTGAGTCCTTCCGCATAGTCGTTAATATATAACAGGGTATCGGGATCAGCTTCACGAGTCCACCGCAGGGCTAGGTCAAGATATTCCGGTCCAATGGTTTTATACCAGATGGTTTCTCTGAAGCTGCCATTGGCTTCTACGGGTTCATTCACCACATCCCAAGCATAAATCTGACCGCGATAGTGACCGACGACGGTCTGAATGTGATCGTGAAGGATTTCCATGAGTTCCTCCCGGGAAAAATTCCCTTCCACAACCCAGCGAGGCAGGGCGTGAAACCAGACCAGGGCATGACCGATCACCTTTATATTATGTTCGTTGGCAAACTGAACGATCGCATCGGCTTGACTAAAATCATAGCGATCGCGTTCTGGATGTAGTCGCCAAAATTTTGTATGGTTCTCAGGAATCAGAATATTAAATTCCCGCGCAAACACCTCTCGATAGGTCGGGTAGTTTTGTAAAAGCTGAGGTTGAACCGCCCCACCAATGAAAAAGTCCCGCTTTGCTGCCAGCGATCGCAAGGATTCTGTTGGGGACTCGGGTCGCGGGGGGACTGGGGGGGCTGCGGTACTGGTGGTGGCGATCGCCCAGACGATCGTCACCATCACCAGAATATATGCGATGAAGGAACGGATTTTCATTATGCGACCTCTATCCGATGATCATGAGCAATAACAAACCACCAATCACAAACAATTAATGACCAAACACCATCCCCCCATCAAGGACGAAGGATGAACCGAACTCTTCAGTCTTCCATTCATCCCTTCGTTTCCTTGAGGCGGGTTCTAAATGTTTAAGCGTTGGTAAACCGTATCCAGGTGTCTCAGTTGGTATTTCGGGTCGAAACAGTCTTCGATTTCCTGTGGTGACAGTTTCTCGGTGACGGCGGCATCTTTGACGATCGCCCCATGAAAATCCCCATCAGCTTGATTCCAAGCTTGATGGGCACAGGACTGCACGACTTTATACGCCGCTTCCCGATTCATGCCTTTTTCCACTAACGCCAGCATCACCCGCTGACTGAAAATCACGCCGCCGTAAACGTTCATATTCCGCTTCATGTTCTCGGGATAGACTTGGAGATTTTTCACCAATTCTGAAATTTCCCTTAACATAAAGTGAGTCAAAATGCAAGCATCGGGCAGAATCACTCGTTCGACGGAACTATGGGAAATATCCCGTTCATGCCACAGGGCCACATTTTCCAGAGCAGTTCCGGCATGACCCCGCACAATTCTCGCCATCCCGGTTAAGCGTTCAGACCGAATCGGGTTACGCTTATGAGGCATAGCCGAGGAGCCTTTCTGCCCTTTGGAGAAGAATTCCTCCACTTCCAGGACATCGCTGCGCTGGAGGTTGCGAATTTCGACGGCAAAGCGTTCGATAGAAGCTGCCAGCAGGGCGAGATGCTGCAAATAGTCGGCATGGCGATCGCGCGATATCACCTGAGTGGAGGCGGTATCCGGTTCCAGTCCCAGTTTCTGACAGGCAATCTCCTCAATCCGGGGTTCGATGTTGGCGTAGGTTCCCACGGCACCGGAGATTTTACCCACGGCGATGGACGATCGCACCCGCACCAGGCGATCGCGATGGCGCAACATTTCCGCTAACCATCCGGCCAGTTTAAACCCAAAGGTAATCGGTTCGGCATGAATTCCATGCGATCGCCCGACTTGCACCGTATCCCGGTGTTGCTGCGCTTGATAGCGAATGGCAGCGATCGCCGTTTCCAATTCCGACAGCAACAAATCCAGACTCGCCACCATCTGCAATGCTAAAGCCGTGTCCAACACATCGGAACTGGTTAATCCCAAATGAATGTACCGTCCGGCTTCCCCGACATACTCATTCACATTGGTCAAAAAGGCAATCACGTCATGGCGAACTTCCGCCTCAATTTCGAGGATGCGCTTGGGGTCAAAATTAGCCTTAGCTTTAATCTCTTCCACTGCCGAAGCGGGAATATAACCCAGTTCGGCTTGAGCGTCACAAACCGCTAGCTCGACTTCGAGCCAGGTTTTAAATTTATAGGTCTCAGTCCACAGTGCGCCCATTTCGGGCAAGGTATAGCGCTCGATCAAGGTCCGGCACAAAACACAACTGTCTCATTTTACCCCCTCTGTCTGCATATTCTTTCCCCACTCCCGTCAATCTTTTTCTGCCGAATTTATTACCTTATTTTCGACCCAACCATCGTAACGATTTATGACAAGTCCCGGAAAATATCAGCCCCAGTAAAAGTAGGGTGGGCACTGCCCACCGTCAGTCAGGTGGGCAGTGCCCACCCTACAATTGCTTGACTTGTTGACTCAATCAATGAGTCACTACGAACCTTTGTAGTAACCCCTTTCGGGGTGGCATGAATAGGGCTAGGGTCAGGGACTCCCCTTCCTTGACCCCCATCGGTTGATTCCAGATATCATGCTCCCTCGGTTGGGGCCTAGTGATTTCGGTGGGGAGACGCTACGCGATGATCCCCCAACAGAATCATCCGCGCCAGATAAAAGTCCCGAGACACATTGACGAAAGCCAGCAATCCATTCCCTACCAAGCGAAAGAGTTTGATTTTCATCAAACTGTCCCCTAGGCGATGAAAGTCAGAACCCAACCGCATTGTTACTCGACTCATAGCCGTTGGCTTTACTCTAAAAGCCACTGAATTCTTCT
>CAYUEH010000661.1:0-3275 GCA_964442465.1 uncultured Laspinema sp.
CCTCGTGACGTGGCTCTGCCGCGTCACGCACTCTTGGCGGCTCTGCCGCCTGTAGTTCTGATGAAGCGGTGACAGGTACAATAGGCAGCGTAAGCCCTTGCTCCCTGACTGGAGGCAGAGCCTCCCGACGCCATGACGCGGCAGAGCCACGTCACGAGGATTAAGCCATTGCTCCCTGACTGGAGGCAGAGCCTCCCGAAGGCATGACGCGGCAGAAGCCCCCTCACGAGGATATTGACTGGAGGCAGAGCCTCCAGAAGGCATGACGCGGCAGAGCCACGTCACGAGGGAAGCCCCCTCACAAGGGAATAGGGGGATTAGGTGGGCATAATTTCATCTAATGTTAGGTTTAAATGGGGAAGGAGGGGAGAATTTATGGAGTTGCCTAAACGATACTGTTGCTGATGGTATGTGCCTTCTATTAATTGGCAGATTGTAACTGTGGTTTGTTTCGGTTTTCCGATAAATTGGATGCCTCCTAATCCTCGAAAGTCTATAATCCAATATTCGGGAATATTTAACAGGGCATATTCTTCTACTTTTCGGGCATAGTCATCTTGCCAGTTGGTGCTGACGACTTCTACGACTAGCTGAATGGTAGTGCCATTACATATAATGGGTTCTTTCTGCCACAGGGGTTCTTGATTGAGTTGGGTTTTATCCAAAACAATTACATCAGGGCGTAAGACTGTTGCTTCCGCATTTAGGGGTTTGATTAGGCAGTTTTTGGGGATTAACCAGTTAAGGCGATCGCGAATGATTTCTACATGAATTCTTCCGGCAATATTTCCGGATACCTCTTCGTGAGGACCCGTTGGTTCCCTGTCTCTGAGTTCTCCATCAATCAGTTCATAGCGGGTATTTTCCCCATACAGGGCGATAAATTCCTCAAATTTCAGCAGTTTGGGTGGGGTGTAAGTCATAGGGCGGTTCCCACAGGTATGCGGTGCAGTTTAGGAGGTTTATCAATTTTAACATCCAGATATCGCAAATTGCGCTAGATTAATAAAAGAGAATCCATGATTTTTTGTACCCAGACTCAGGAGTAAATTGATGCTGCAATCTATCTTTGAGACTTGTGATCCCCGCGAGGAAATTTTATCCGGTGAATTGGCGTTGGATTTGTTCGCGGCGAAATTGCGATTGGTGGTGGAAGGGAAAGCGCCTCATGTTTATCAAGATGCTAATACTTTTTTTTCTAATACCTTTCCCACGGATGGGATTAAGACGCTGATTCGGGAAACGTTTAGTCGGTTGACTCAGCAGGGGGTGGGTTCTCCGGCGATTCGGTTGGAGACGAGTTTTGGTGGGGGGAAAACTCACGATTTGATTGCATTGTGGCATATCTGCAAGGAAGGGCGACGGATTCAGGGTCTCGATCGCTTTGCGGATTTGAAGTTGATTCCCAGTCGTTCGATTCAAGTTGCTGCTGTGGATGGACGGGATTTGGACCCGGAACAAGGGATTTTTCATGCCGATACGGGGTTGACAACTCGCACGTTATGGGGTGAGATTGCTTATCAAATTGGCGGGGTTGCGGGATATGAATTGTTGCGCGGGAGTGATACCAGTGGCAGCAGTCCCGGAACTTCGGTTTTGGAACGGTTGTTAGGGGGAGAACCGACTGTCATTGCGTTAGATGAAATGGCGCGATATTTGCGATCGGCGAAAGCGAAGGTGGTGGGGAAAAGCGATTTGGCGGGACAGGTGGTCGCTTTTTTGTTTTCGTTGATAGAGTTAGCTGCTTCTTGTGACAATTTGGTGTTGATTTATTCCCTCGCTTCGGCATCGGATACGTTTGCTGCGGAAACGATGGATTTGCAAGAGGCGATGCGCGCTTCGGCAAGGCAAGAACGGGTTTTAACTCCTTCTACGGATGTTGAAATTTATAATATTGTCAAACAGCGAATGTTTGTGGCGGTGAGTGAGGATGCGGCGCAAAAAGCGGCATCGGAATATTTAAGTGTTTATAAGGGGAGTCGGTTGGATTTGCCGGAAGGGTGCAAGGATGCGACTTATTCCCAGGCGATCGCCCAAAGTTATCCGTTTCATCCGGAATTGTTTAATCTGCTGACTAAAAAAATTGCTTCGATTCCGGAGTTTCAAACCACCCGGGGGGCGTTGCGGTTATTTGCTCAAGTTTTGCGCTATTTATGGCGAGATAAAAACAGTTGGATTCCGATGATTCATACCCATCATATTCCGGTTGGGTTGGATGCAGAGATTACCGATGATTTAACTTCGCGCTTGCAACGTCCCCAAATGCGTCCTCCCATTGGTGCGGATATTTATAATGCGGATGGGAGACGCGCTTATGCTCAAGTGCAGGATGAAGAATGGCAAGCGGCAGGAAAACCTCCGTTTTCTACTTGGGTGACGCGGACGATTTTTCTGCATTCTTTGACTCAAGGGATTTCCTCGGGAATTCGTAAATCGGAGTTGTATTTATCGTTACTGACTCCGACGATTGAAAGTGGGTTTATTGACCGCGCTTTAGAGCGAATTCTGGTGGTGGCGTGGTATCTGGATTTTGACCCGATCGCCAAGTTAGCTCGATTTAAAGAAGAACCTTCGATTAATAAAATTATTACGGAGGAAAAAGAGCAAATTGGACGGGGTGAGGCAAAGGCAGATTTGCGCCAGCGTCGGGATAGCATTTTTGCTAAAAAATTATTTGACTTAGTTGCCGGTCCTGAGAGTCCTTCCGATGTGGATGATAACCCCGATGATGTGGTGTTATGTTTGATTGATTTTGATGAGGGAATGGTGACTGCTTCCACCGATGAAGCGCCGCCTTTAGTCTATCGGATTTTTGACCAGACGGGAGAATCGGGTAAGTTTAGAACCTACCGGAATCGTCTGCTGTTTTTAGTGGCGAATCGGTATGATTTGGATAAGGCGCTGGAAAATGCCCGGGAATATCAAGCAATTAGAAATATTCTCCACAGTCAAAATCGCCTGCAAGATTTATCGGAAAATCAGCAAAAGCAACTCCGAGAAAAAGAGGGAGGGAAGGATTTAGATGTGCGAATTGCCTTAACGAATGCTTATCGGCATTTGTTTTATCCTTCTAATGACCCGGTGAAAGCACCGAAAGGGTTGATGCACTATACTCTCCCCGCCCAAGAGTCGAGTACGGTTAAGAAGAATAACCAACAAGAGGTGATTTTAAAAGCGCTGAAAGATTGTACTAAGATTCGCGGGGAGGATGCTAAACCCTTTGCGCCTGCTTTTATTTTACAAAAAGTTTGGCCTGCGGGGTTGGAGTTTTTGAC
>CAYUEH010000662.1:0-1570 GCA_964442465.1 uncultured Laspinema sp.
GAGTCGAAAAATACAATCAGGGAAAATCAGCAGTTTGTGTGGGAATTGATATCACGGAACTCAAGGAAACGGAACAAGCCCTACGACAAGAACGGGCTTTACTGCGGTCTTTAATTGATTCGATTCCGGATTTAATTTTTTATAAAGATAAACAAAGGGTATATCAGCGGGTTAATAAAGCGTTTCAACTCTTCACCGCCCGAGAGGAAAGCGAAATTGTGGGCAAAACTGATGAGGAGTTGTTTCTGCCAAAGGCGGCGAAAATTTGTGCTGAACTTGACCAACGCATTTTGGCGGAAGGTCAACTGTTGCGCATGGAGGAGCAACTTGACCAGTTTGATGGGAGCCAAACCTGGGTGGAAACGATTCAAACTCCCTTTGTTGATCCAACGGGGGAAATTGTCGGGATCATTGGGATTAGTCGCGATATTACGGAACGCAAGAATGCAGAAAAAGCTCTGCAACAGTCCAAAGATGAATTAGAACAACGGGTGGCGCAACGGACGGCTTTTTTAAAAGAAGCCAACCATCGCCTGCAAGTTGAGATAGCTCATCGGGAAGAGGTTCAAATTGCCTTAAAAGCCAGCAAAGACCAACTCCGCCAATGCTTAATTGCGGCTCGCATGGGAACCTGGGATTGGGATATTCTCAATCATAAACTATCAGGTTCCGCTGAGATGGAAGCGCTTTATGGGTTCGTTCCCGGTTCGTTTGATGGGAGCTATGAGACCTATTTACAAGCGATTGACCCCGATGATAGAAACCGGGTTGAGGAGGCGATCGCTGAAATTATCTCCTCCACCTCAGAACGGTTTGAAATTGAACAACGGATTCGCCTGGAAACGGGAGAATTGCGCTGGTTGAGCGCTCAAGGGGAAGTGATTCGCGATTTTGCCACGGGACAAGCGATTAGAAGCATTGGCACTGTGATGGATATCAGCGATCGCAAACAAGCACAACTCGCCCTCCAAGAGGCTGCCTACGCTGCGGAAACGGCCAATCGCTCTAAAAGTATGTTCCTGGCTAATATGAGCCATGAATTGCGAACCCCCCTGAATGCGATTATTGGCTATAGCGAAATGCTCCAAGAAGAAGCCGATGATTTTGGCTATACGGATTTGATTCCCGATTTGGAGAAAATTCGCAAGGCAGGCAATCATCTGCTGGTGTTAATTAACGATATTTTGGATATCTCCAAAATTGAAGCGGGGAGAATGGATTTGTATTTGGAGGATTTTAATATCGATGAGTTGATTGAGAATGTGGTGAGTACCGCGCAACCTTTAATTGAACGAAATGAGAATAGGCTCACCGTGGAGTGCGATCGCAATTTGGGGATGATGTATGCTGACTTGACGAAAGTCCGTCAAATTCTGCTGAATCTTCTCAGCAATGCCGCCAAATTTACTAAAAATGGTCAGATTACCCTCTCCGTCGGGTTATTTTGTCCCACAAACGGGGCCATGCGATCGGATCCTAACGGGACCGCCTCCTCTTGGATTCAGTTTGCGATCGCTGATACCGGCATCGGCATTACCCCCGAACAACGGCAGCATCTGTTCAAACCCTT